>JBPCWG010000544.1:0-14242 GCA_051009705.1 Methyloligellaceae bacterium
CCCACGTTGACCTCGGATGCGACGGGTTGGGGGAGTTCTTTCCATTCAAGATTATCCTGAAAAGTATTGTAGTTCCGAAGATAGCGATGATGCGCGAGGACATGAAGGACAACATACTCGACCATGCGCTGGGTCAAGTCCGGATCTACAAACCGTACGACAGGCAAATCAGGAAAATGCGGATCTTTCAGCAGATGGTCTACACCCGCCCCCAATGAAAATACAATTTCCAAATTCCTGAGGTTCGCAAGTGAACCCGGAGGTTGTTTCCACACCAGAGCAAAACGAACGGATTCCAGATTTTTTGCATCCGGACCAATCTGAATATCAAGCCTGGGATCGGCCTCCCGGAACGCCTGGGTGAGGGGTTGGTTATCAATACCGGTCGTCAGAATGAGAAGTGACATGAATAATTACATTGATACGGCATCTTGGTGCGCGACTTCCAGGTCGAATGCGGCGGCAAGAAGTGCTTTCGTGTAATCAGTTTGCGGGGTCTCAAATACGTCAACAGAGGCACCTTCCTCCATTACCTCGCCGTTTCGCATGACAATGACATAGTTCGAAAGCGCGCGAACAACTTTTAAATCGTGGCTGATAAATAAGTAGGCGAGATTGCGTTTTTTCTGAAGTTCCCGGAGCAAATCAACAATCTGAGCCTGAACAGACATATCCAGGGCGCTGGTGGGTTCGTCGAGCATGACAAATTTTGGTTCCAGAATCATGGCGCGGGCAATGGCAATTCTCTGTCTCTGCCCACCCGAAAACTCGTGCGGGTACCGGTCCTGTGAATCCGGATCCAACCCGACTTCTTCAAGGGCTTGTGCGACTCGTTCCCGTAACTCCTCAAACTGTAGGTCGGGATTTTGAATGGACAGCCCTTCACCAATAATCTGACTTACAGACAGTCGCGGGCTCAAAGAGCCATAGGGATCTTGAAAGACAACCTGCAGGTCCCGGCGGAGGGGACGCATGGCCTTGAAATTGAATTCGTCAATCCGCTGGCCGACATAGGCAATCGGTCCTTCGCTGGATATCAGGCGCAGAAGAGCAAGACCGAGAGTTGTTTTTCCGGATCCGGATTCTCCTACCACACCCAAGGTCTGGCCGGCTCTTATCTTCAGGGAGAGACCGTTAACCGCTTTGACATGGTCAACAGTTTTGCGCAGTAACCCCTTTTTGATAGGGAACCATACCTTCAGGTCATCTGTTTCCAGGACGACCGACGCATTATCGTCATTCGCGGGCGGTTTACCTTTTGGTTCTGCGTCCAGCAGATGCTTCGTATAAGCATGTTCAGGTGAATTGAAAATAGCTCGTGTTTTCCCATGCTCGACGATAACGCCCTGATTCATGACGTTCACCCGGTCGGACATCTTGCGCACAATACCCAGATCATGGGTAATGAGCAGCATCGCCATATTCAGCTCTTCCTGCAGCGATTTGAGCAATTTGAGAATTTGCGCCTGAATCGTAACATCCAGAGCAGTGGTCGGTTCATCGGCGATGAGCAGGTCCGGTTGATTGGCAAGAGCCATCGCAATCATGACACGCTGGCGTTGACCGCCGGAGAGCTGGTGAGGATAAGAACCTAACCGGGTCTTAGGATCGCGAATGCCGACCTTGTCGAGCAACTCAAGAACGCGTTCCTGAATAGCGGGGCCTTCGAAACTCTGATGAAGTTCGAGGATTTCACCGATTTGCTTTTCTATCGTATGGAGAGGGTTGAGCGAGGTCATCGGCTCCTGGAATATCATCGAGATCTGGTTGCCGCGGATTTTTCTTATGCCGTTCTGGTCCAGGTCCAGAACCGATTGATCGCGGAACTTTATAAGTCCCGATGGATGGGACGCGGCCGGATAAGGCAAGAGCTTGAGTATCGATAGTGCCGAAACCGTTTTCCCGGAGCCGGACTCGCCGACCAGAGCCACGGTCTCACCGGCCTTGATATCGAACGAAATGGATTTTACGGCATGGGTGACGGTATCGGCGGACCTAAAGTCCACGGATAAATCTTTGACCTCAAGTAGAGAATTTCCTGGCTGTTCCGTCATATCAGATTCATTCTCACTCGAAAATCTTGCGGGGATCCAGAGCGTCTCTGACAGCCTCGCCAATGAAAATAAGAAGGCTCAGCATGATCGCTATCACAAAAAATGCTGTCAGCCCGAGCCAGGGGGCCTGCAGATTGGCTTTACCCTGAGCCAGCATCTCACCGAGTGAGGGTGATCCCGGTGGTAGGCCAAATCCCAAAAAGTCGAGGGATGTCAGGGTTGTAATGGAGCCATTGAGGATAAACGGCATAAAGGTAAGGGTTGCAACCATGGCATTGGGCAGAAGGTGCCGAAACATGATTTTGAAATTGGAAAGGCCAAGCGCCCGCGCTGCCCTTATGTATTCATAATTCCTTCCTCTCAGAAACTCAGCCCTCACGACACCGACAAGAGAGACCCAGCTAAAAAGAAGCAGAATACCAAGGAGTATCCAGAAATTCGGTTCGATGATCGAGGCGATGATAATCAGAAGGTAAAGCGATGGGATGCTGGTCCAGATTTCGATGAAACGCTGGAAAATCAGATCGGTCCAGCCGCCAAAATAACCCTGAGTGGCGCCGGCACACACTCCGATGATCGAGGAGAATATGGTAAGAACCAATCCGAACAGCACCGAGATTCTGAATCCATAGATGACACGGGCAACAACATCGCGCGCCTGATCATCAGTGCCGAGCCAGTTTTCGGATGAGGGGGGAGCCGGGGCCGGAACCGGAAGGTCGAGATTGATCGTATCAAAGCTGTACGGAATAAGAGGCCAGATCATCCATCCGTTTTTCTCCTTTACCAAATCTGCAACAAACGGATCGCGATAATCTGTTTCGGTCTCAAATTCTCCGCCGAAAGTTGTTTCAGGATATGAAGTAAATACCGGCATATAGTAGCCGCCGTCATATTTTAGCAGCAGTGGCTTATCATTGGCGATGAACTCGGCGAACAGGCTGAAAATAAACAGGACCATAAAGATCCAGAAACTCCAGTAGCCGCGGCGATTGGCCTTGAAATTTTGCCATCTCCTCTGATTGATCGGGGACAGTTTAATGAGATCCCGGCGGCCGAATATCTCTCCAAGCTTTGATATCGGTTTGTCGTCCTGAGGAAGGGAGGTCGTGCGGGCATCCATGGATCAAACCTCCCGGGTCTCGAAATCGATACGCGGATCGACCCAGGTATAGGTCAGATCCGATATCAGGCCGATGATCAAACCGACAAGAGAAAAGATATAGAGTGTCGCAAAGACGACCGGATAATCCCGGTTGACGATAGATTCGAAAGAAAGCAGACCCAGACCGTCCAGGGAGAATATGGTTTCGATCAACAGCGATCCTGTAAAAAAAGCGCCAAGAAACGCTCCGGGGAACCCGGCAATGATGATCAGCATGGCGTTACGAAAAACGTGCCGGTAAAGCACCTGCTTCTCTGTTAGTCCTTTGGAATGTGCGGTGATCACATAGTGCTTTTTGATCTCGTCGAGGAATGAGTTTTTCGTCAGAAAAGTCGTCGTTGCAAAAGCGCTCAAGGCCATAGCCGTCAGCGGCAGAGCCAGGTGCCAGAAATAATCAATAATCTTCGCGGGCCAGGAAAGTTCCTCCCAGTTCTCCGAGGTCAGTCCACGGAGCGGAAACCAGTCAAGAAATGTCCCGCCGGCAAACAGTACAATTAGCAACACGGCAAACAGGAACCCGGGTATGGCATAACCGACAACAACGACGGCGCTGGTCCAGATGTCAAACTTTGATCCGTCGCTTACTGCTTTCCTGATTCCCAGCGGAATGGAAATTCCGTAGGAAATAAGGGTCATCCAAAGTCCAAGAGAAATGGAAACCGGCATCTTTTCGATAATGAGGTCAATAACACTCACATCTCGGAAGTAACTGGAACCAAAATCAAATGTCAGGTAATTCCCGATCATGAGTAAAAATCGTTCATGGGCCGGACGATCAAACCCAAACTGCTTTTCGAGCTGTTCGATAAATTCAGGATCCAGCCCCTGAGCACCGCGATATTTCGAAGACGTTCCCGCATCCCCTGATGCTCCCGATTGCTGAGACTGGTTGCCGGTACCGAAATCGGATCCCTCGCTGCCGCCGATCCGGGCAGTGGCAGAGACATCCGTTCCCGTGAGCTGGGCAATGACCTTTTCGACAGGTCCTCCGGGCGCGAATTGAACGATGATAAAACTGACCAGCATAATGCCAAACAATGTTGGAATCATCAGCAGTAGACGTCTGATAATATATGCTGTCATTCGAGAGGGATCTCCAGACCGTTAATTCGCTTTCAGCTTAGCAGCCTTGGCGGGATCAAACCACCAAGTTTCGATAATGCTCCGATTATAGCGGGCTTTCTGGGTGGGGCGAGAGAACTTATCCCAGTAAGCGACATTGTGCGATGCCTTGTACCACTGGGGAATCCAGTAGTGACCGGACCGGAGAACCCGATCCAGCGCCCTTGCGGCTACAAACATCTCGGATCTTGTTTGAGCGCCAATTACTTTTTCAATCAGGGCATCGACAACGGGGTCGTTGATTCCGGCAAGGTTGAGACTTCCACGAATATCTGCGGAGCGGGATCCCCAATAGTTTCTCAGCTGTGCTCCGGGGGTATTGGGCATCACGTAGCGCTGGGTGGTTATGTCAAAATCGAAACTTTTCAGACGCTCCTGATATTGAGCCGGGTCGACCCGTCTAATGTTGGCAGGGACGCCCAGTAGTTTCAGATTTTTGATGAATGGCGTGATGATGCGCTCAAACGTCGGTGAAAAAATCAGAAACTCAATGGATAAAATATCCCCTTTTGAATTGACGCGCTTGTTGTCCTTGAGTGACCATCCGGCCTCACCGAGGAGTCTCGATGCCTGACGTAAAAGGCGACGATCCTGACCGGAGCCGTTTGACTTCGGAGGAATGTAAGGGGCTTGGAACACACTTTCAGGAAGCTTTGACTTGAAAGGTTCCAGTAATGCCTTTTCATCTCCAGGAATAGGACCGGACGCCTTCATCTGCGAGTTTTCGAAGAAGGAATGCGTGCGGTCATAAAGACCATAGAACTGGTTCTTGTTGGTCCATTCAAAGTCAAATGCGAGATCAAGAGCCCTGCGCACCCGAATGTCCTTGAACTTGTTACGGCGAACATTGATGAAAAATCCCTGGGCTCCCGAAGGCCGATCATCGGATAATGTATCCCGGATGAGCTTTTTCTCGCGAACAACCTTTATGTCATACTGGGTTGCCCAGACTTTGGAGGTGAATTCCTCCCGCAAATCGTAGGCTTGTGATTTGAGAGCTTCGAATTCTGCCGTGCGGTCCCGATAATATTCATATCGAAGTTCCTTGAAATTATGACGTCCGACATTGACCGGCAGGTCCCTGGCCCAATAGTCCTCTCGCTTTTCGTAAGTTATGAACCGTCCCTGGATAAAATTACCGACCTTGTAGGGACCGCTGCCAAGGGGCGGTTCCAGAGTGGTCTTGTCGAATTCCCGCGTCGAATAATAGGCTTTGGAGAATATCGGCAATTGCGCGACGAAAAGGGGCAAGTCCCTTATTTGTTCCCCGGTAAACCGAAATTTGACTTCTGTGGACGAAAGCACTTCTGCCGCTTCCACATCGCGAAGATTGAGGCGAATTGACGGATGTCCTTTCGATTTCAGAATTTCAAAGGAGAATGCGACGTCTTCCGCAGTGAGTTGCGACCCGTCGGCAAAACTCGCTTCCGGTCGAAGATAGAAAGTGACGGAGCGCTCGTCGTCAGCGAGTTCAGCTTCCTTTGCCACGAGACCATAAACCGCGTCCGGTTCGTCCCAGTTACGCACCATGAGGCTGTCGAAAACATATTCCATCCCCTGGGCCGCGTCTCCTTTGAGAATATAGGCATTCAGACTGTTGTAGGTAATCAGGCCTGCCGTCCCGATCATGGACAGCTTTCCCCCCTTGGGGGCCTCGGGATTGACATAGGGAAATTGTGGAAAGTCCGCCCTGAGTTCGAGATCACCAAACGCCGACAATCCATGAGTCCGCATTTGAGAGTTTGCGGTCTGAAACATTGCCAAAGTAACAACCAAACACAAGAACAATTTTTGCAGACAACCAGAGCCCAATAGAAGTCGATATTCGAACCTTCGATGCATGGATCAAATCCTTCAACGCAGTTTTACCGGTTATCTGAAAGTTTCTGAGCGCGATCCTTGTCATACCACCACGTCGTGATGAAGCCGTCGGTGAGTACCGGGACGATACCTGATTTCTTCTTCGTCACTTGCAGACAGTTGTCGTCGCAGGAAAGGGGAACAACCGGGATGGATTTTGGATGATCAAATTTGTCCCAGTAGGCTATGCGATTGTAGGACACATACCATTGGGGAACGACATAGTGATTCCAAAGCAGGACTCGATCCAGAGCGCGGGTCGCGGCAACAAGTTCCGGGCGATCCTTGGCAAATATGACTTTGTCGATCAATTTGTCGATAACCGGATTCTTGATACCTATGAGATTGCGGCTACCAGGCTTATCTGCGGCTTCCGAACCCCAGAAATATCTTTGTTCATTTCCCGGTGACAACGATTGTCCAAAACTACCGACGACAATATCGAAATCGAAATTGTCTAGCCGCCGCTTGTATTGAGCCGAGTCAATCACACGCACCCGGGATTTTACGCCCAGCCGCTGTAGATTTCTTGAAAACGGAAGCACAACTCTTTCAAATGCGGGGGACACGAGCAAAAACTCGATATCCATCACCTCTCCGGTTTTATTGTTGGTCAAAATTTTGTTTTTCAGCGACCATCCCGCTTCCTTGATAAGGCGTGTGGCTTTTCTCAGGTTGGTTCGAAAATCCCTCGGTCCCCTGACCTGGGGATTGGTATACTTCTCTGTGAAGACGTTGGGAGGAATATCTGCTTTTACTTCATTTAGAATTTCGAGTTCTTTACCCTCGGGTAAACCCGTTGCAGCCAATTCTGAATTGGCGAAATAGCTCGGAAGGCGCGTGTATTGACCGTAGAAAAGATTTTTGTTGGCCCACTCGAAATCATGGACGAGATTGAAAGCCTGGCGAACGCGTGGATCTTGGAACTTGGATCGACGGGTATTAAAAACATATCCCTGCATGCCTTCAACTGTGGTTGTCGGCACCTTCATCTGCTTCAGGTTGCCATCATCAACAGCCTTAAATTTGTAGGCTGTGGCCCAGTTTTTTGAACTCGTCTCGAAAAAATAATCGACCTGATTGGCTTTGAAAGCTTCAAATGAAACCGTCTGATCGCGAAAGTACTCAAACCGGATTTCGTCGAAATTGTATTGCCCCCGGGTTACCGGAAGGTCTTTCGCCCAATAGTCATCAACGCGTTCATACGAGATTGATCGACCCGCCTTGACCGATTTGATTTTGTAGGGGCCGGAACCCAGCGGCGCTTCCAACGTGGTTTTGAGAAGGTCGCGTGTGTCGCCGTCACTGTCTTTCGCGGTCCAATAGTGTTTGGGTAATACCAGCAACTGTCCCATGATCAGGGGAAGTTCCCGATTGTTTTTTGTATCAAAACTGAAAGTCACTTGTCGCTCGCCGGTCTTCTCGGCCTTTACGACGTTTTTGTAATAAAAGGCGACGCGAGGATTCCCCTTTTTTTGCATTTCCAGGCTGAAAATGACATCGTCAACGGTAATCGGTTTGCCGTCATGCCACCTCGCTGTGTCCCTGAGTTTGAACGTCACGGAAGAAAAATCTTCGGGATGTGATACCCATTCGGCGATCAAACCGTAGGATGTGGAACTTTCTTCAATACTGTCTGCCATCAAGGTTTCATAGATGAGGCCTAGTCCGGAAGCGGAGACTCCTTTGAAAACAATGGGATTGAGGCTGTCGTAACTGCCGAATGCCGACAGGCGGACCACACCGCCTTTAGGGGCGTCGGGATTGACATAGTCGAAATGCGAATAATCAGCTGGATATTTGGGTTCACCAATGAGGGACAGGGCATGATGCTTTTGGTTTGCGTCATTGGCTTTGACCACAATAACGGAGGCAAACAGCGCGATCAGAGCAGATGCCAACAGGGGGAGAATGGGACGCGATTGCATGTTGAACTTACCTTTCCCTGTCTTTGGGAGACAACTCAGTCTCTCATCTACAAGAATGAAGCCAGGATGAGCAAATCTATGATTTTCTTGTGTAATTAACATGGCCTCCGGCCACTCTATTTCCAAGTTAAAATTCTGTCATTTTTTCATATTTTGGGGGGATTGTTGGTTAAAATTGCCCGGAAAAGAGCCATTTTCTTCAAATTTACGTCAATTAGAGGGGCTGTACATAAGTTCAGGGAATTTCGTCATTAACAGGAAATCCTGAAACACCAGGCGCGTCCTGAAGTTCCAAAAGGCAAAATTGACCGCAGCAACAGTCGTACCGAAGAAAAGGCCTCGCGGTTATCAACGCAAGAGTGATGAAAATTTGAAGCAGATTTCGGCTAGTTAGCGGCGGGGAGTTCCGCCGGAGTTTCTGCGAGGCTCCTCAGATACAGGATAAGATCGGCGCGCTGGCCGGGTTTCTTAACGCCCGCAAATGCCATTTTTGTTCCGGGTAGGCATTTTTTCGGATTTTTAATAAAACATTCCAGAAACCCGTATTCCCAATCGCCACCTTTTTCGGTCAATGACTTGGAGTAGGCAAATCCATCAACAGCGGCCACTTTCCGGTTTACGATATTGTAGAGATTAGGTCCGGTACCGTTCTTACCGCCGCTGTTAAATGTATGGCATGCCTTACATTTTTTCGCCTGGGATTCGCCTTTGGCAACATCGGCTTTTGCGAGTCTCACCCCGAGCGGCTCAACTTTGTCTTTCTTTTCATCGGTTTTAGCACCGGAGTCGCCGGTGGACGCGACTTCCACATTATATCCCGGCTTCGCCGGTGGATGCTTTTTGAACGAAATATCTACGATTGTTTTGGTCCCGAATAGAACCAACAGGGCCGCAAGAATGGCCCCCGCATACTTATTGAGTTCAATAGAATCCATGTGGGAGCGCTCCTGATTTCCCCAATGTTCCGTAACAGGCAGGTTTTATTATGCAAATCACAGCGATCTCTATAGGCGTTCCGTTAATTTCATGCAACAAGCTAAAGTATTTGCCAGGGGAAAAAATTGCTGATTA
This sequence comes from Methyloligellaceae bacterium, assembly GCA_051009705.1. Taxonomy (GTDB): domain Bacteria; phylum Pseudomonadota; class Alphaproteobacteria; order Rhizobiales; family CAYWUX01; genus JANQOC01. The sequence continues at coordinate 9,201 of JBPCWG010000544.1, forward strand.
GGCTCTCAAACCATGTCTGAAATTCTGACTGTCATTCCCGCACGCTATGGGGCGACGCGCCTGCCCGGCAAGCCTCTGAGAGAAATCGCCGGCCTGCCGCTGATCGTCCACGTTTATCAGCGGGCCCGGGAAGCCAATCTGGGGCCGGTTTTGGTTGCCACTGATGATCAACGCATAGCGGATGTCATCGGCAATGTCGGGGGAGAGTTCTGCATGACCCGTTCCGATCATCAAAGCGGTACGGATCGGGTCTTCGAAGCCGTGAGAAAAACCGATCCGGAAGGCAATTATTCAAAAATTGTAAATCTGCAGGGAGACCTGCCAACCCTGGACCCGCATCTTGTCGCCGTCTGTGCGCAGCCACTCGAGGACCCGGAAACCCATATTGCGACGCTGGGGGTCGAGATCGATAATGAGGAAGACAAAATCAATCCAAATATTGTAAAGATTGTCGGCACCCCGACAGCCCGGGAAGATGTGTTGCGCGCGCTCTATTTCACTCGAGCGACTGCGCCTTATGGAGAGGGACCTCTCTACCACCACATTGGAATATATGCATTTCGGCGGCAATCCCTTGAGACCTTTGTTTCACTGCGGCCTACACCGCTGGAATTAAGGGAAAAACTGGAACAATTACGCGCCCTGGAAAATGGTATGAGGATTGATTGCACTCTCGTTGACACAATACCTCTGGGCGTCGATACTCCCGCAGATTTAGATAAAGCTGCACAATATTTCAAAGAACAGACATCGTGATGATCGACGTCATAGAATGTATCTGTCGGGTGAAAACAGAAAATGAACAAAAACGACACGCCTGAAAACAAGATCGTCTACCAGGGAGAAGAAGGATCAAATTCGCATATGGCCTGTCAGGATGCCTTTCCTGAGCTAATGCCACTGGCCTGTGCCACGTTCGAAGATGCCATGTATGCGGTCTCCAACAAGGAAGCCCACCTGGCCATGATCCCCATTGAGAATTCGCTGGCGGGGCGTGTCGCCGATGTCCATCATCTCCTTCCGGAGTCCGGGCTCTATGTCGTCGGGGAACATTTTGAACGCATTCAGTTTCAGCTCCTGGCCCTGCCGGAAGCGAACCTGGATACGATAAAGACCGTGCATAGTCATGTGATGGCGCTGGGACAGTGCCGGAACGTGATCAGGGAACTGGGTTTGATTCCTGTGGTCGAAGCTGATACGGCTGGATCGGCCCGTATGGTTGCCGCCTCGGGCGATTTGTCGCAGGCTGCGATTGCTCCAAATCTGGCTGCGGAAATCCATGATCTCAATATTTTGAAGAAAGATATTGAGGACGCAGAACATAACACGACCCGATTTTTAATTCTCGCGGCGGAACCGGATGATGCGGACGTGGAAGACGGGCCGATTATGACAACGTTTATTTTTCGGGTCCGCAATGTTCCCGCAGCGCTTTACAAGGCGCTGGGGGGATTCGCAACGAATGGCGTCAATATGACGAAATTGGAATCCTATCAGCTCGGTGGTACATTCGAAGCGACTATGTTTCACGCTGATGTTGAAGGTCACCCCCAAGAGAGATTGGTTCAACTCGCTCTTGAGGAACTGTCGTTTTTCTCCACAGAGGTTCGTATTCTGGGCAGCTACAAGGCAAGTCCAATCCGAGAAAAACTAAAGGAACGCATGGCTCTGCCTCCCATGAATGGTTAGATTACTTCAATTTGAAGCTTCATTTCAGGATTAGAATTGAGACTCAGGGACAAGGCTGCTGTTGTCTCAGGGGCAGATCCCTGCGCCGGGAAAGGAATTCCAGAACTCTTCGTCAGGGGGAGCGCATTAGTCGTCGTAGCCCATTCGGATTGTTTCTATAACAACCCATCGACAAATTGACTGATGAGCATATGTGCGATGGAAATCGGGGGTGGAACCCGAATTTCCTCCGGGTGTTTGTTTGCGAGCATGAGTTTTGCTTCCTCACGGTCGACCCAGCGTGCTTCCATCAGCTCTGAGTCGTGGAGTTGAAACTCGGTTGTTAAGGCATCGCCGCGGCAGCCGATCATAATATTGTGAGGGAATGGCCAGGGCTGGCTGGCGACATATTGAACGTCCCCGACTTCAATACCCGTCTCCTCCATTGTTTCGCGGCGGACGGCGTTTTCGATGGATTCTCCCGGTTCCACGAAGCCCGCGATAATCGACATAAACCGATTTTGAAATCGTTCTTCTTTTCCAAGGATAAACCGTGAACCGTCTGTAACGAGCATGATGACGGCGGGGTCGGATCTTGGAAAGTAGTTTTGCTGACACGACCAGCATTGTCGGCGCCAGCCCCCATCCCTTGGCTTTGTTTTCGCACCGCATTTTCCGCAACATTTGTGGGTTTCGTTCCAGTGGACCAGGGCCTTTGCCTGGCCAATAGTCGAAAGATCCTCAGGGGACATTTCACCGTCGATGGCAAGGCTGCGCAGATTTGCCGTATATTCGAAAGCCGATCTTCGAAGGTCGGATTTGCCGACAAACCATCCATAGAGGGAAAAGGCAAAGCGCGGCAGGTCCTCATTGTCATTCCCCAGATAGAAGGCCTCATGGGACTCAAGGCCCAGTGTCTCGAGTTCATCCGCCTGAAACCATTTTATGGAAACCGGAAACTTCTCTTGTTCCCCCTGGTTTTGTTTCCTGCTCAAGACCGGTTCCGTGTCGACAAAGACCATAAACACCGCATCGGGGGATTGACGTTGTTCGTTGACCCATCCCTTATCACCGCGCACATGTCCCATACGCGAAAAAGCGGTTGTTGTCCGTATGCTCGGATAGTGGGGGATGAGATGGTCCATTATATTTTCCTGTTCTCAGTCTTCCAGTTTATTTTGTCGCGAGACACAGGATTGCTGCCAATCTTTTGCGGTCATTTCCGGGTCTAAATCAAGACAAAAAGATTCTTATGTATTTGATATTCGTAAACTAACAAATTTAGATCCATTAATATCAAAAAAAGGATTTAATGGGGTTTCTTCACCGGACTGAAGTTCATATAGTTAAACCGGGAGGTTGGCGATGGACGGGTCCCTCGCCAACCGGGTCAGGTCCGGAAGGAAGCAGCCCTAACGAGATTGACACGGGTTATTGTCCAGCCTCCCACTAATTCGATCGAAGCGGCCCAACATATTGATTTATAGAATATTTTGGATAAGCCCAATTTTTCCCTTTCAATATGAACAAAAAAACAGACAAGAAGTCGGCAGTTAAGCCAAAATCGTCTACCGAAAAAGGGCGTACTGCTGCTGAAAAATCTACCTCAGGCCTGGATAAGGACCAAGGGGATTACATTGTATCTGCGCGCAAATATCGACCGCAGGTCTTTGACGATGTGATCGGGCAGGATGCCATGATCCGGACTTTGAAAAATTCATTTTCGAGTGGGCGGATCGCTCAGGCTTATATGCTGACAGGTGTCCGGGGTGTTGGGAAGACGACAACCGCCAGAATTCTGGCGCGAGCCCTTAACTATCAGACAGACAAGATTGATGAGCCAACTTTTGATATTGAAGAACTTGGCGAGCACTGCACGGCCATTATCGAATCGCGCCATGTCGATGTCCTGGAAATGGATGCCGCATCCCACACAGGTGTCGACAATATTCGTGAATTGATTGAAAGCGCGCGCTACAAGCCGGCGACGGCCCGATACAAAATTTACATCATCGACGAGGTTCACATGCTGTCGAAGGGCGCTTTCAACGCCCTGTTAAAGACCCTGGAAGAGCCTCCGCATCATGTCAAATTTATCTTCGCAACCACCGAGGTACGGAAAGTCCCCGTTACGGTTCTGTCCCGCTGCCAGAGGTTTGATCTCAAACGTGTTGAGATTGAAACCCTGGTGAAGCATTTTGAAAAAATTGCGGAGCTCGAAGAGGTCAATGCCGACAAGGAATCCCTGTATCTGCTCGCCAAGGTAGCCCAGGGATCCGTTCGCGATGGGCTTTCACTGTTTGACCAGACAATTGCCCTTGGAGACGGAACCATCAGCGCCGACAATATTCGGGCGATGTTGGGGATCTCGGACCAGATTCAGATATTTGAACTCATCGAAGCGCTGATGAAAGGCGATGTAGTCGATGCCCTGAGCCAGTATCAAAAGATCTATCAGGACGGCGCAGATCCCAAACAAATTCTGGTCAGTCTTGCCGAGGCCGTCCACCAGGTGACACGCACGAAAGCTCTCAAAGGGAGGGACAATGATCAGTCACTGGGAGAAAGCGAGAGAGAACTGGCCAAATCCCTGGCGGATCGTTTGCCGATGATGGCCCTTGGGCGGGCATGGCAACTTCTTCTCAAGGGAATAAATGAAGTTGATCAGGCCTCCAATCCTTTTGCGGCCGGAGAAATGTTACTCATTCGCATTGCGCATATGAGTGAGTTACCGTTTCCCGACGATTTGCTCAAAACGCTGAACGGCTCCGCCTCCTCCTCGAAGGCACCGACAGGTGAGGTCCCACATTCGACGAGTGATAATAATGCGAGCCTTCAGAGCCAGCCCACCAGCTCCGAATCTACGAGATTTCAGGAGGTTCAGGTTCATCAGGGTTCTGCAGGCCGCGTTACGGCGGAGCGGGCCATTGAGCCGCGAGACAATCCGATGGAAGCTCAGGAACCTTCACTGCCTGATCCCGAAAACTTCACCGGTGTCATCCAACTGGTAACAGAAAAACGTGACCTGAAGCTCAAAAGTGACCTGGAAGACTTCGTCAGACTGGTGCGTTTTGAATCCGGACATGTTGAAATTAATCTTGCAGACGGAGCTCCCCGGGATCTGCCAAATTATCTGGGGCAAAGACTGTCGGAATGGACGGGAAAACGCTGGATTATTGCCGTATCCGCTGAAAAGGGCGAGGAAACAATTACCGGCAAGAAACGCGCCGAAGAACAACGAGAACTCGAGCAGGTTAAGAACCATCCCCTGGTTCAGCAGATTTTCGATACGTTTCCCGATGCCAAGATCACTGATGTCAGTCCGCTTGCGGATCAATCTGATGATGATCCAAAAGAGCAAGATATAGAAAAAG
>JBPCWG010000545.1:0-2680 GCA_051009705.1 Methyloligellaceae bacterium
AGTTCCTCGGTCCAGACAAGGGAGCAGCGGTCCCCGGTCAGGGGCAGAATGGCGAACGGACCGGCAGGCAGAAAATGCTGCACGGCGCAACCGCGATGGCTTTTCTCATGACGGATCGTGGTGACGATCCCGAACTGTTTGTAGGACCAGGACGTCGATTTGATGCCCGCCAGCCTGCGCAGAGTTGACTTGCGGCCATCGGCGGCAATCAGCAACCTGCCGCTGATCTTCTCGCCACTGTCGGTGATGACCGTGTTGGCATGCTCTCCCGTCTCCATGCCGACAACCCTGTTCCTGGCCAGGAAATCAATATTCGGATCCACCGAGACCCGGGCGCTCAGGGCGTTGTGCAAATGATGATTCTCGATCATGTAAGCGGCCGGACTGTCCTCGGACAGCATGCTTTCGAACTGCAGAAAAACAGGTCGCAGGACGACATCCAGGGAACTGTCCGTGATATCGATGTTCGTGATGGGCTGGATCTTGTGTTCAAGTTCGCGCCACAATCCCAGCGCGTCGAGGAATGATTTTGACGAGGCGCTCAATGCCGTGGCGCGTCCATTGAAACTCTGATCGACCAGATCTTCATAATTGCGCGGATCGAGCACGCAGATTTTCATCCGCCGGTCGCAGTTGCCTGCAAGGGCGGCAGCCGTGGCGAGACCGGTGAAACTTCCCCCGACAATGACGGCATCATAGACATCTACCTCGAACCGGCTCACGAAATTCCTTTCCTATTCAAAACAATGACATTGTTAGATGGCCCAGATTTGTATAATCATTCTACAGTTAGTTACGCTTTTTTGAAGCCAGAAGATATGCCTGATCATTTTTTAATATTTCCGATCAATTAAGCGAATTCAGTCCGGCTCCCCTAAAATGCGGAATATTCCGAAATGCAAAATGCCCTGAAAGATCTCGTTTCCATACTCGATCTCGAACAAATCGAACACAATCTGTTCCGGGGTGACAGCCCGCAAAACGGCTGGCAGCGCGTGTTCGGCGGACAGGTGATCGGCCAGGCGCTGGTGGCGGCGGAAAGAACCGTCGATGACCGCAATGCCCATTCGCTGCATGGCTATTTCATGCGCCCGGGAGACCCCAAGGTTCCGATCATCTACGAGGTTGATCGCATCCGCGACGGCAAGAGCTTCAGCACCCGCCGGGTGGTGGCCATCCAGCACGGGCAGGCGATATTTTCCATGTCCGTTTCCTTTCACAAGATCGAAGGCGGCTTTGACCACCAGCTGGATATGCCGGACGTTCCGGAGCCGGAAAAACTGCCTAGTGAAGACGAGCTCAAGAATAGTTTCGGCAATCTGCCCGAGAGCATCCGCAGATACTGGGAGCGCGAACGCCCCATCGAACTGCGTCCGGTTGATATGTCCCGATACATATCGCCGAAAGTGCGGGAACCGAAACAGGCGATCTGGATGCGGGCCAACGACACGCTGCCTGAAGATATCGGGCTGCACCAGTGCGTGCTGGCCTATGCCTCCGACTTCTCGCTTCTCGATACATCGCTCATCGCCCACGGACGCATCATGTTCGACCCGGAACTGATGATGGCCAGCCTCGACCATTCCATCTGGTTTCATCGCCCGTTCCGGGCCGATGAATGGCTCCTCTACAGCCAGGACAGTCCCAATGCCAACAATGCCCGCGGTTTCAGCCGTGGCAGCGTGTTCACACGTGAAGGCGTGCTGGTGGCCTCCGTCGCCCAGGAGGGACTCATTCGCCTGCGCAAAGAGGATGTGGGATGAAATTTGATCTGCCCAAATAATCATCAACATATATATATTGATTAAATTATTGGCATTTCAAATTTTTGTCGTTCAGTTTAAATTTCCAATAATTGTATTTTTCTCATTAAAAACAATCATTTAACGATTCGTTAATGAATTGGCACAGCTCTTGATAGATCAGGCGTGAAATCACCTCGATTCACAAGGTGATCCGCATTCTAGTCGATGGCGGTCATGGGGCGGTTCCCATGTCGTCGATCAATTCAGGGGTGTTCGCAATGAAAATAGTTACGGCAATCATCAAACCCTTCAAACTTGATGATGTTCGCGAGGCTTTGACGGGACTCGGTATTCAGGGCCTGACCGTCACCGAGGTCAAAGGCTATGGCCGCCAGAAGGGGCACACGGAGATCTACAGGGGTGCCGAATATGCGGTCAATTTTCTTCCCAAAGTAAAAATAGAGGTCGTCATTCCGGCAGGCCTTCTGGAGAAAACGGTGCAGGCCATTACCGACGCCGCCAAAACGGGGCAGATCGGGGACGGCAAGATCTTTGTCAGTCCGGTGGAACAAACCGTCAGGATACGTACAGGCGAAACAGATACACAAGCACTTGAATAGTTAGGACTGAAATCAATGAGAAAGATAAATCTGAAAAAAATTGCCGGGATGGCACTCGTTTTGACGGCAGCAATCTTGTCTACGGCGGTGATGCTGCCGGATTTGGCTTTCGCCCAGGATACCGCGAAGGCGGTAACGGAAGATGCCAAATACGTACTCAACACATTCCTGTTTCTCGTGGCCGGGTTCCTGGTCATGTGGATGGCCGCCGGATTCGCCATGCTCGAAGCGGGCATGGTGCGCTCCAAGAACGTTGCCATGCAATGCACCAAGAACATTGCCCTTTTCTCCATAGCCGGGCTGGTCTACTGGGCC
>JBPCWG010000546.1:0-14703 GCA_051009705.1 Methyloligellaceae bacterium
CCGGCGGCAATGATTACCCGCAAAGTCGCACCGGCGCTGGCCGCCGGATGTACAGCGGTCTGCAAACCCGCATCCATGACCCCGTTCACGGCGCTGGCTCTGGCCGAACTCGGCCATCAAGCTGGTATCCCGAAGGGCGTGTTTAACGTGATTACCGGCAGTGCCCGCGCCATTGGCGGCGAACTGACGTCGAACAATACGGTCCGCGGGCTGACGTTTACCGGCTCAACGGAAATTGGCCGTGTCCTCATGGAACAGTGTGCGTCGAATATCAAGAAAGTTGAGCTGGAACTCGGTGGTAACGCACCGTTTATCGTCTTCGATGATGCTGACATAGATGAAGCCGTTCAGGGCGCTATAGCTTCCAAATACCGTAATGCGGGACAGACCTGTGTCTGTGCCAACCGTGTTCTGGTTCAGGAAGGGGTTTATGACGAGTTCGCAAAAAAACTGGCCGCAGCATCAGCCGAACTGAAAGTCGGAGACGGCACAGAGAACGGAGTTCTCCAGGGACCGCTGATCAATATGGAGGCTGTTGAGAAAGTCGAGGAACATATCGACAATGCCGTCTCCAAGGGCGCACGCGTCATTACCGGCGGCAAGCGTCATGAACTCGGCGGCACCTTCTTCGAGCCAACGGTCCTCGCCGATGTATCCCCGGACATGCAAATTGCCCACGAGGAGACATTCGGTCCTGTAGCGCCGTTGTTCAAATTCAAAACCGAGGAAGAAGCCATTGAACTTGCCAATGATACCCCTTTTGGGCTCGCGGCCTATTTTTACAGCCGCGATGTCGGCCGGGTCTGGCGTGTCGGTGAAGCCCTGGAATACGGCATTATCGGCATCAATGAAGGCCTGATATCCACAGAAGTCGCACCGTTTGGCGGCATAAAGGAATCGGGTCTCGGCCGCGAAGGCTCCCACCATGGCATCGAAGCTTTTGTTGAAATGAAATATATGTTGATGTCGGGACTCTAAATATCTTCCGATTTGTGTTAATCCTCCGCTGCAAATTTGTGGCGGAGGTTATTTTTTGCCGTCATTTTGCCGCCATTAACGTCATCGCGGAGGGTATATGGACCCGACATCACTGAAAAAGCTGGCTGCCGAGAAAGCCATCGACTTTGTCGAGGACGGCATGCGTCTCGGTCTCGGAACCGGATCAACCGCCGCCGAATTTGTTTCATTGCTCGGAGAAAAAGTGGCGGACGGTCTGAAAATTATCTGTGTTCCGACGTCCGAAGCCACGAGCCGGCAAGCGGAAAGCCTGAACATTCCCCTGACCACCCTGGATGAAACTCCGCAACTGGACCTGACCGTTGACGGGGCCGATGAGCTGGACAGGGAATTGCGCCTGATCAAGGGCGGTGGAGGGGCTCTGTTGCGGGAAAAAATCGTCGCCATGGCTTCGGACCGCATGATCGTCATCTCCGACGACAGTAAATATGTCGAGACCCTGGGGAAATTTCCCCTGCCTGTGGAAATCGTCCCTTTTGGCCTCAGCGCCACCACGGCGATGATGGCTCAGGTCGGTGAATCCGCCGGTTGTACCGGCGAGCTGAAATTGCGGGAACTGAGTGACGGGACACCCTTCCTGACCGATGGCGGTCACCTGATTATCGATTGCCACTTCAACGCCCTCGCCGAACCGGAAATACTGGAAGACATGTTCGCGATGATTCCCGGTATCGTGGAGACGGGACTTTTTCTCGGCATTGCCGATGCCGCCATAGTTGCCGGTGAAAACGGGGTGCAGTTGATCGAAGCCGTGAATGAACCGGATCAAGAGTAAAAGCAGTGCGGCAGTATGTCGTGATCCCGACGCAAAGCTGGCGCACTACCCCGCAAACAATAATAAAACCAATCAAGGTTATCTGGAGTATTAGATGAGCAAATTCGACTACGATATATTCGTTATCGGTGCCGGTTCAGGGGGCACCCGCGCCGCGCGGATCAGCGGTGGATATGGAGCCCGTGTCGCCATTGCCGAAGAATACCGATTCGGAGGCACCTGTGTCATTCGGGGCTGTGTGCCGAAAAAGCTTTTTGTCTATGCCAGCCGTTTCTCGGAAGAATTCGAAGATGCCGCCGGCTTTGGCTGGACAGTGGGGCCGCGCTCTTTCAACTGGTCTACCCTAATAGCCAACAAGGATGCGGAAATCTCCCGCCTCGAGGGACTTTACCGGAAGGGACTGGAAGGCGCCGGTGTCGAAGTCTTCAAGACCCGCGCTGTGCTGGAAGACGCCCATACGATCAGACTTGAAGCCGAAAACAGGACCGTGACGGCGGAGAAAATTCTGATCGCCACCGGCGGCAGCGTAAATCTCGATCCGGCATTACCCGGTATTGAGCACGTTATCTCGTCCAACGAGGCGTTTCATCTGGAGAACTTTCCCCGCCGCGTCGTTGTTGTGGGTGGCGGCTACATCTCCGTTGAATTCGCGGGTATATTTGCCGGCCTCGGAGCTGAAACCACGATCTTATACCGGGGTGAAGAAATTTTGCGCGGATTTGACGACGATCTTCGTCACAATCTTCACGAGGAATATGAAAAGAAGGGGATCAAAGTTATCTGCGGCCAGGTGTTCACCGGCATCGAAAAGACTGATTCCGGTCTCGTCGGCCACATTTCCGACGGCTCTTCCATTGAAGCCGATGAGATTATGTTCGCCATTGGCCGCATTCCCAATACGGAAGGACTTGGGCTCGACAAAGCCGGTGTTGCACTCAACGGCAAAGGGGCGGTTATTGTCGATGATTACTCCAAATCTTCTGTCGACCACATTTTTGCAGTCGGCGATGTCACGGACCGGGTGAACCTGACACCGGTCGCCATCGACGAAGGTCACAAGCTGGCGGATCGACTGTTCGGAGACGGCAACAGACCTGTGGACCACGAGACCATCGCCACGGCCGTTTTCTCACAGCCGGAAATCGGCACTGTCGGGCTGACGGAAACCGAGGCCCGGGAGAAATATAAGCAGATCGACATCTACAAGAGCCATTTCCGGCCTATGAAGAACACACTGTCGGGACGGGATGAAAAGATGCTGATAAAGCTGATTGTCGATGCAGAATCCGACCGTGTCGTCGGCTGCCACATTCTCGGACCCGATGCTGCGGAGATCGTTCAAATGGCAGCGATTTCCATGCGCATGGGAGCCCGAAAAGCTGACTTCGACGACACGATGGCCCTGCACCCGTCGGCAGCCGAAGAATTGGTAACCATGAGACAAAAATGGCAACCCGCCGAAGCGGCGGAATGAGTTAGATTAGCGCTGACCGTCAATCCCGGGACGGAATATGGAGATGCCAGACAGATGCAACGTCTTGAGAATAAAATCGCCCTCGTCACCGGCGCCGGCCAGGGAATTGGGCAGGCCATGGCCACACAATTCGCCCGCGAGGGGGCGGAAGTATTTATAGCCGACATGGACGAAGCCAACGCCCAGGCTGCATCGCAGCAAATAGCGGAAGCCGGCGGTACAGCCCATCCCCTGGTTGTCGACGTCACTAAACCCGATGATGTTCGGGCTATGTATGAACAGGTAAAAGAAAAATGCGGGCATCTTAACATTCTCGTTAACAATGCCGGCATTCACATTCGCACGGATTTCCGCCATGCGGACGACGACACCGTCGATAAGGTGTTCGATGTCAATTTGCGCGGGGTCATCCGTTGTGCCCGCGAGGGTTTCGACCTGCTGCGTGCGTCGGAAAATGGATGTATCATCAATCTTTCCTCGATCATGGCTGAAAACCACGTCCGTCAGTTATCCATATACGCGACCACCAAGGGTGGCGTTTCTTCCCTGAGCCGGGCCCTGGCGCTCGAATACGCCCCCTACAAAATTCGTGTCAATTATCTGCTGCCGGGATTCATCGACACGGAACTCACTAAACGGTTCACGAAGAATCCGGTCATATCCAAGGAACTGATCGAAAGAACACCGCTCCGCCGGTTCGGAACACCTGATGATGTTGCCAAGGCGGCGCTGTATCTGGCTTCGGATGATGCCGCGTTCATTACCGGTATGGGACTAACCGTTGATGGTGGCGTATCCATCACGGTTTGAGGATCAGCGAGGCTCGCGGGCAATCATGACCGAGTTCGAGGCCCGCTCAAGCACTTTGTAGGGAACGCCCATTGTAAAGAACCGCCGCCAGCCCACCGCTCGCCTCGAAGGCGCCAGCACGATCACCGAATATTCGCGGCCTTCCTTGACGATCGACTCCACCGGATCGCCGATGACTACCTTCTCACCGGAAGTCATGATCCCCTTCGCTTCGATTTCGGCCTTGGCCTGGGCAATCGCCGTTTCCGCTTCCTCAACTTCGCTGTCGTCTTGTGCGACGGAAAACAGATAAATGGGGCACGCACATCGGGCGGCAATTTCCGCATCCCGCCGCGCTGCCTTGATTGACTCCTCGTCATTGGTCACACAGACGAGATGGCCGTGACTCTGTTCAAGAGACCGCGCCACCAGAACAGTGCCGTCATATTCGATGGCCACGGTATCGGGAACGCTGGGCTCTATGAATCCGAGACCGCTGCGCTCGGCACTGGGGTCCGATTTGGGAATGATTGTAATGTCATAGTCTCCCGCCTCGCATTCATCGAGGACACCCCGAAGCACCGATGGCGATACCATAAGTTTCAGGCATATGGAGCGTCCATCTTCGCTGTGATAGACAATCGAATTGTCACCGAGGGGATCGCCGCGTACATCCGTATGGATAAATTCCTCTTCCCAGTCCTCGCTAAGAAATTCCGAAGCAATAAGTTCATTGCGGCTTTGCTTGAGCACGTTCATGCCCGGAAGATCGAGGCCCCAGTCCAGGATATTCTCCCGCGCGACGCTGATTTGCAAACCGCCCGTCCGCAGGCCCTGATCAATAGGCCGGACATAAAGCATCGTCAGGTCCGCGTCTGTTCCGGAACCGATACGCACGGCATAACGCAGCGCGCGCATGGATTCATCCGAACCATCGACGCAAACAAGAATATTAAATCTGTGATTTTCTGTTTCACTCATGACCGTCAGTATACACTCAAAGCCCGACGAATGGCCAATAAAGTGCTGCCGCGATAAGCAGGATAATTGTCGACATAATGACCATGCGGAAGCCGACAACGAGGAAATCCGTCGTTCTCAGGAAGCCGGATGAGTAGACGATCGTACAGGCCGGTGTACCGATCACCGTCAGATACGCAAACGATGAAGAAATCGCCGTCACGAATCCGAAAAGCAGCGGACTTTCTCCGGCTGCCGTCGCCATTTTAAGTGTAATCGGGCCTAGAACGGCGACCGCTGCCCCGTTCGACATTGTATTGGTCACCGCCGTGGTGAGAACCGACACGGCAGCAATCAGTCCGAAGCCTGAATCAACCCCGAGCGGGCTCAGGATCTGCAGGAACGAGGTTGCCACCCAGATCGCGGCACCGGTATCTTTCATTTCAACGCCGAGGGAAATTGCGGCAGCATATAGCAGCACCACGCCCCAGTTGACACCGACATTGATATCTTCCCAGCGCACGAGTCCGAGCACAAGGAACGCCGTAGCCCCGAGGATGGCAACTGTACCGAGGCCTATGGCATCGGACCAGACGACCCAACCGAAGAGAATAAACAGAAATACGACGATCGCGACCCAGTCGGCCTGTTTCATCGGTCCCTCATCTTCGATCTGGTGCCGCAATTTTACGACCGCCCGGGAAATGTTTTTGTATTCCGGACGAAAAGTGAAGAACAGGATGGCCGTCACAAACGGCAGCTGAACAAGAAACACGGGATAGCTGTAAATGATCCAGGTCACATAATCGACAATGTACTTGTTCGTTTCGGGATTGGTCGGATCGAAAAAGAATTCCTTCCAGTAACCGATCATGATCGCGTTCCGTGCGCCCCCGGACGGTGTTCCGATCCCTGCAATGGAACAGCCGTAGGAAATGGAGAATAGAAGTACAGCGGCCAACCGGCGCACCTCCTTTGGGTCGTCGGATGTCAGAGTGATCAGGGTAATGGCTACCGGCAGCATCATGGCCGCTACCGTGTGCTCACCAATGACGGAAGCGAGGACGCCGCAAACAAAGGAAATGCCGATACACACATTCGAGGTCTTGGTCCCGGTCACGCGTACGATCAGATAGGCAATGCGCTTGTCCAGCTTCTGTTTGACGAGAGCCACCGCAAGCATCAGTGACCCCATGATAAACAGCACTGAATCGCTCATCAGGCTCTTGGCAACGTTACTGGAATCTTCGCCCAGGAGGAAAACCTGTCCGAGAATGATCAGCAGGGCCACGGTTGGCAGCGGCACAGGCTCGGTCACAAACAGAACAATCGCGGCCACGGACATGGCGATGACGATAAGACCTTCCTGGGAGAGGCCCGACGGCGGCGGCAAACTCATGACAATCGCGCACACAGCCATGCTCACGAAAAACCATTTTTTTTCCCAGAGATAATAGGCAAATCCGCGCAGCGCCGGCGCACGGTCCAGGGTATATCGCGTCAACCCGCTTGTTGCCCGGCGAATCCTCGCCAGACCTTGGGGAGCGGGAAAATAGCGATGCACCATTGATTGTGCCTTTTAGAAACTATCGAAATCTATTCATTGCGCTCAGGCGTGATAGTCGTCGTCTGCGCGAAGGCGATGCTACCAGACCGTGTTGCGACAATCCTTACCGCAACAACGATGTCCAGTCAAAAAGGCGGGCGATCACATTTTTTAACACTGCCTTGTTTTGACGCACCCATATTATCACTGTCCTCTTTTGATGCGCGCCCGTTTGACCCCGGCCTTGTTTAACAGGATCCTTCCACAAAAGGCTTTGGTTCGACTGATCGTCCATTATTTTTAGCACGCCTCAAATGACAGCGTATCCCCTACTTTGGGTGGGCTTATCGCTCCACTTTTCTCAGAACAAATCGATAGACGTCGCTGGAGACGTCGCTCTCCACCAGTTGATGTCCGGTGACTTCGCAGTAATCCTCAAAATCTTGAACCGCACCCGCGTCCGTTGCCAGGACTTCAATAGTGGCACCGGCATCGAGTTCCTTCATCAGCTTGCCGGTTTTCAATATCGGCCACGGACATTTCAGTCCCTTCAAATCAAGATGACGGTCGGCCATGGGTCAATTGTCCGCTGTTAAACAGATTGAGACTTTCCGCATTCTATTCGACTTTTTCGCAGCACCCTTCACGCAAATATTGCTCGATTTCCAGCCATTTTCATACCCGACATATTCTACAAATTCATTCTCAAAAGTAGAAGCACATTGGGACGCCATGTTCGGATTTCGACTTGTATTGCAATAAATTTTAAGGAATGAGATAACATAAATTCTTTGGCTGCACCCAGCTAAAACATTCGCATTTTCATACACGGAGACGAAATGCAGCCAAAAGTTGATACATCTGCGCCTGTTTCAGATGAAGTCAAGACAACCACTTGCTATATGTGCGCGTGTCGCTGCGGCATCCGGGTTCACCTGAAGGACGGCAAAGTCCGTTATATCGAGGGCAATCCGGATCATCCCGTCAATAAGGGGATCCTGTGTGGCAAAGGCTCGGCGGGCATTATGCAGCACTATTCGCCGGCGCGACTGCAAGCACCGCTGCGCCGTGTCGGTCCCCGCGGATCCGGAGAATTCGAAGAAATCTCCTGGGAGGAAGCCCTTGAAACGGCGACCGGCTGGCTTCAGGAGGTCCGGGAAAAAGACCCGAGCAAACTCGCCTTCTTTACCGGCCGGGATCAGTCCCAGAGCCTGACCGGCTGGTGGGCGATGCAGTTCGGCACTCCGAATTTTGCTGCCCATGGCGGTTTTTGTTCCGTCAACATGGCCGCCGCCGGCCTCTACACTTTTGGCGGGGCATTCTGGGAGTTCGGTGACCCCGACTGGGAGCATACCCAGTATTTCATGATGTTCGGTGTCGCCGAGGATCATGCCTCGAACCCCATCAAGGCCGGGATCGGCAAATTGAAAACCCGCGGTGCCAAATTCGTCGCCGTCAATCCGGTCCGTACGGGCTACGGTGCCATTGCCGATGAGTGGGTCGGCATCAAGCCGGGCACAGATGGGTTGTTCGTCGGTGCTCTCATCCATGAATTGTTCAGGACGCAGTCCATAGATCTGGACTATCTCGTCCGCTACACAAATGCACCCTGGCTGGTCATCGAAGATGAAGGCTCACCGATGCACGGCCTGCTTGCCCGCGACGACGACGGCAATCCGCTGGCTTTTGACAAGACATCGAAATCTCTGATCAACGCCAATCTTCCGGAAATTACTCCGGCCCTTTCCGGTTCCTTTCAACTGGAGTCCGGGCAAAAAGCCACTCCTGTATTCGAGCTCCTGGCGCGCCGGTTTCTTGGTGCCTCCTATGCCCCTGAAAATGTCGCCGATGAAACCTCGGTCCCGGCGGAAGATATTGTGCGCATCGCCAGGGAACTCAGCGAGGTCGCCTTTTCCAACGAAATCGTGCTGGATATTCCCTGGACCGACTGGGCGGGACGTAAACACGAGCAAATGATCGGGCGTCCCATATCGATGCATGCCATGCGCGGCATTTCCGCCCATTCCAACGGTTTTCATACCTGCCGGCTTATCCATATACTGCAAATTCTCCTCGGCTCCATCGATTGCCCCGGCGGCTTTCGGTACAAGCCGCCCTATCCGAAACAGACACCGCCGGATCTCCGCCCATTCGGCAAGCCGGGACAGGTGCAACCATCCACCCCCCTGGGCGGACCGCATCTCGGGTTCCCCATGGGACCCGACGACCTGCTGGTGGACGACAAGGGCACGCCGCAACGGATCGACAAGGCCTTTAGCTGGGATGCGCCTTTTTCGGCCCACGGACTGATGCATATGGTCATAAATAACGCGGCCACGGCGGATCCCTATTCCATCGATGTCCTGTTCATGTACATGGCCAACATGGCCTGGAATTCCTCAATGAACGTGCCCGGCACTCTCGAGCACCTGACCGCCAAAGATCCGGAGACCGGCGACTACAAGATTCCTAAATTTATTTATGTGGATGCTTATGCATCCGAGACCGTACATTATGCCGATCTGGTTCTTCCGGACACAACCTATCTCGAACGCTGGGATTGTATTTCGCTTCTTGACCGGCCGGTTTCAGAAGCGGACGGGCCGGCGGATTCCATTCGCCATCCGGTTGTCGAGCCCGATCGCGACGTCCGCGGATTCCAGACTGTGCTTCTTGATCTCGGTGCCCGCCTGAAACTGCCGGGATTTGTCGATGATGACGGCGCACCGAAATATCCCGGTGGCTATCCTGATTACATCGTCAATCATGAACGCAAGGCCGGAATTGGTCCGCTGGCCGGCTGGCGCGGCCAGGACGGTGATGCCTTTGGGGTCGGCAGTCCCAACCCGCAACAGCTGGAAAAATATATCGAAAACGGCGGTTTTCACTTTCATGAACTCGATCCGGAACAACGCTATTTCAAACATGGAAACAAGGCTTATCTGGAATGGGCATTCGATAAAGGGTTTCGGACATCGGACACACCCATAATCTTCCAGCTTTATCTGGAACCGATGCAGCGCATTCGTCTCGCCGCCGAGGGGTTCGGCAACACCGTGCCTCCGGAAGAACATCGGGAGCGGCTCAAAACCTATTTCGATCCCCTGCCTTTCTGGTATCGCCCGTTCGAAGATCAGCAAAACGAAACCGAATTCCGATTCCATGCCATCACCCAGCGGCCCATGGCCATGTATCATTCCTGGGGCTCGCAAAACGCCTGGTTGCGCCAGATACATGCGGATAATCGCCTGTATATGAGCCGGGACCGAGCCGAGGATCTCGGCATCGGGGACGATGACTGGGTGTGGATCACAAGCCCCCTCGGCCGGGTCAAGGCGCAGGTGCGTCTGATGCTTGGCGTTAACAAGGATACGGTCTGGACCTGGAATGCCATAGGCAAGCGTTCCGGAGCCTGGAACCTCTCCGAGGATGCGCCGGAAAGTCAGCGAGGTTTTCTTCTCAACCACCTGATCTCCGAACTATTGCCGGAACGCCCGGACGGCTATCGCTATTCCAATTCTGATCCGATTACCGGTCAGGCGGCCTGGTACGATCTCAAGGTTTCAATCGAGCGGGCGGCGGACGCGGAACAGGGGATCACGTCGCCGCGCTTTGAGCCGCTTTCCTCGCCGACCTCTTTTTCGCCTGCCGAACGGCTGGCTTATGGCGCTGAGTTTGAGCGCAGTTCCCGGAACAAGCAGAGTTAGCAAAATCAAATGACGACACTGCCCGAACAAACACAAAAAAAACTTGGCCTGGTTATCGATCTCGATATTTGCGTCGGCTGCCAGGCCTGTGCCGTTTCCTGCAAGGAATGGAATACCGGAGGGTATTCGGCGCCACTGACTGATCAGGATCCTTATGGAGCCGATCCCAGCGGCGCCTGGCTCAATCGCATTCATACCTATGAAGTCGGAGACGGCGGCGCCAGCCGCACCATGCATTTTCCCCGCTCCTGCCTGCATTGCGAGGAACCGGACTGCGTTACCGTATGTCCTACCGGGGCCTCCTACAAGCGCGAGGAAGACGGCATTGTCCTGGTCAATCCCGACACTTGCATCGGCTGCAAATTGTGCTCGTGGGCCTGTCCCTATGGCGCTCGCGAATATGATGTTGACCATGGCGTCATGAAAAAGTGCACATTGTGCGTCGACCGCATTTACAACGACAACATTGCCGAGGAAGAAAGGGTACCGGCCTGTGTGCGCGCTTGCCCGACCGGTGCCCGCCACTATGGCGACATTGGCGATCCGGATAGTGCCGTTTCGAAACTGGTGGCGGAACGCGATGGTCAGGATCTGCTGCCCGAGTTTGGTTACAAGCCGGTCAACAAATACCTCCCGCCCCGACCCCGCAACAATATTGCCGAAGGCAACACGACGGTTCGGCCCGCTTCCGATACGGCGTCATCGGAAACCATATCCGCCGATGGCCATGTCCTTTCCGATCGATTGTTTGCCTGGGCCGACCGCTACCTCTCCCGCTAACGAGACTGAAATCCCATGCATCCAGCCTATTCGGTTATCTTCTTCACAACAGCTTCCGGCGCCGGATACGGCCTTCTGATCTGGCTCGGACTCTTCGTCCTCCTTGGCCAGATACAGCCGGATTTCCTGCTCGGACTCATTGGCCTGGGCTTGTCCCTTGCCATGATTACGGCGGGACTCCTGGCCTCAACCTTCCATCTCGGTCACCCGGAACGGGCGTGGCGGGCCTTTTCCCAGTGGCGTTCCTCCTGGCTTTCCCGTGAAGGGGTCCTGGCCGTAGCCACCTATATTCCCGCCGCCCTGTTTGCCATTGGCTGGGTGTTCCAGAGCACTGATTCCGGCTTATTTTCTGTCGCCGCTCTGCTGATGATCACTTTGGCGCTGTTAACAATTTTCTGCACCGGCATGATCTATGCCTCTCTCCGGACCATCCCTGAGTGGAACCTGACGATCGTCCCGGTCAACTATATGAGCTTCGCCCTGACCACAGGCGCATTGCTGTTCAATTTCCTTGTCTATCTGTTTGGATATTATTCCGGGTCGATGGTGACTCTCACGCTGATCCTGCTGATCATATCCCTGGCCCTGAAATACGCCTACTGGCAGCAGATCGATAGCCGTGAACCCGAATATTCGGCAGGTTCGGCAACCGGCCTTGGTGCAGGGACAACGGTCCAAATTATCGAGCAACCTCATACGCAGCCGAATTTCGTACAGCGGGAAATGGGATTTCAGGTCGCCCGCAAAAATGCGGAGAAACTGCGCCGGTCGGCTCTGCTTCTCGCCTTCGTGGTTCCCGCCGCTCTGACCGCTCTCTCAATGGTCCCCGGCCTCACCATGATCAGCCTGTTCTTTGCCTTTGTCTGCGGCGGGTTCGGCATTGTCCTGGAGCGCTGGCTGTTCTTTGCGGAAGCCAGGCACATCGTCAATCTCTACTATGGAGAGCAATCCATTTAGACTGTCCCGCTTCTCTTGGGATCACTCGTTGCCGGTATAGATGTCGAGCACTGTGATCTGAAATTTCTTATCTTTCAGAACTTCCTGCAGGATCGATTTCAGATTGACCGCTTTGTCCGGTGTCGACATGGCTGCCAGCAGCGTATGCAGGCCCGAAAGCACCTGCCCGGTGTAAATGGCAACGAGATGTTCAGCGCCGAACGGCGGTTTATCAACCCTGAATGAATTGCGGAAAGTTTGATCGGCCCAGTTTTTCTTCACCAGGTCAGGCCGGTTGGTTCCGGGAATGAGAAACTCGACGCGGCCATTGGGCGGCATGTTAAACAGGGTGAGATAGGGCAGGCGCGCGCCGGTCATTTGGATTTCGACGATGGAGCCGCGTTTATAGCGCTGGTTCCCCTTGGTCAGGGTTGCCGAAATCGGATCCCGTGCCATTTCGGCTTTAAGCCATTTCAATGTGCTCCATTTCGCAAGAACGGGCACGATGGATTTGTCGGTTACATTTTCCGCGACCACACCCCCGATGCGATGGACAACCTGACCCCTGCGGGCAAACCAGACAAGATCGGCTTTCGCCTGATCCGATACCACACGAACGCTGGCAATATTGGCAATCGTATCTGCGGATCCGCCAACAATGGCGACACGTATTTCGCCAAAGTCTGCATCCCGGGTGCGGCCGATTCGCGAGGCGGAAAATGTCGCCTGCCAGCCGGTACTCGACACCCGGAAAAGGCTCTCGGATGACGCTGTTATAGGCAATATCTGGGGCGTCTGTTGTCTTTCCACCTGGGCATGCACAGCAGGAATAATAAACCCGAGCAGTTCGAATTGGGAAACCTCACCGTCCTGGTTGCGGTCGGCCCCGCCTTCAAGGGCGCGGGCAAATGACCAGCTCAAGGCGCCGCGCCACTGTCCGTCAATCTCTACCTCCGGCGTCAGCCGCTCATCAGAGGTTGCCGAGATAAAGGTGACATTGTTCAGATCATCAACGGACAGCTTGGCCGCATCCGGATCCGGATAGCGGAAGAAATCATTGACGAGCTTGAGAAAGTTGCCCTTGCGATAGCGCACATTGTTGGTCGCCTTTCGATGCATGGTGCCGGAATGGCAACTATCAGCAATAAAGATTACGCGAATACCGCGTTCATCGGCTTTCTTCAGCCAGGAAAATATCTCGTCATCGACAATGCGCTCCAGGCTCGCCTGACCGCTGGGCTGATAGTTGGCGAGAAGAAAGTTCTCGTTGAGCCCATCATCTTCTCCGCCCCGTCCCGGAGGTTCCGGCTCCTGCGATCCATGCCCGGAGAATGTAAGAACAATCACGTCACCTTCACCGGCCTGATTAACCAGCCTTTCCCAGGCGCGGGAAATATTCCCCTTGGTTGCCTCCTGGTTGGTAAAACTCTCCACGACCGCGGCACCGGCGCTTTTCAATGCTTTCTCGATATCGACCGCATCGTTGACGGCACCCGCAAGATCGTTCTTTTCGCCTATATAATCGTCAATGCCGATAACCAACCCGTACATGTTTTGCGCCTTGGCCGGTTGCACGACGGATACAGAAATCAGCATTGCCAGGCATGCAAACACAAAAAGCGTTTTACACAATAGAGAACGCATCCCTAGGCGCGCCCGGTCCGATCCACATTTGGTTCCCCGCATTTTTCCGATGGTTCTCACGACATTTCCCCTTTGGCTCGGGATTGCTTGGCTCAGACTCACCTGTTTCGCAATCCCTCAATAATTGGATTCTTCGTTTTTAATCACATGAATTCAACGACAATTGGGACGACATAGCACATTCCGCTTGTTCTATTTCTATTCTGAATACGATCCCTTGCTGGAATCGGGAAATGCCGCGACACTTTTGAGATAGGCGCCGATAGCCAGGCGATCGGCATCTGTCAGTTTCGACATGTTTTTCTGCACCTCGGTCATGGTCCCGCCCAGTGTATCAAAGGACGGGGTGAAACCGGTTTTCAGAGCTTCGGCGATATCTTCCTTGCTCCAGTCTTTTAAACCGTCGCCATGGGGAGTGATGTTGGGCACGAACCCTTCTCCCTCGGCCGCCTTGGCACCGGAATAAGCCTTCGACCTGATCAGGCCGCCAATAAGATTTCGAGGTGTATGGCACTCGCCGCAATGACCGGGTCCCTGGGTGAGGTAGGCACCACGAATAACCTCGCCGCTCTGGCTTGTATCAACTTCGAAAGGCTTCTCATCAAGATAGAGAAATTTCCATAGACCCAGTCCCCGGCGCAGCTGGAACGGCAGGGCCAGGTCGTGGCCGGGAACATCGGACTTCACCTTCGGCAGCTGATCGATATAAGCTTTCAAATCGATGAGGTCGGTTAACTTCATGCGCTGATAGGATGTGTAGGGAAAGGCCGGATAATAGTGCGCGCCGTCCGGAGACACGCCCCTGGCCATGGCATTGATAAAGTCGAGATCACTCCAGTCGCCGATCCCGTCCTCTTTGTCAGGCGATATGTTCGGCACATTGAATGTTCCAAACGGAGTCTTGAGACATCGTCCCCCGGCCAGTTCTTCGGAGCGAACAAGGGTTGAATCATCGCATCCCTTCTGCCCCGGGGCCGCATGACAGGAAGCACAGCCGCCAGCATGGAAATAGAGTTCGCCATTGCTCAAATCCGGTTCGTGGGAAGGCAGAGACGACGCATCGAGCATCGACGGG
>JBPCWG010000547.1:0-3397 GCA_051009705.1 Methyloligellaceae bacterium
CGTTTCTTTACCGCACGTTTCTGGGCTACCTTGTTAGTGGATCTTGCTGATTTGGGAACATCACCAGCGGCCCGGCTGTTCCCGACCTTCGGCTGAGGCAACGGTTTTGCCTGGGGTGCCCTCGTGATCTTCAAATTTTGTCCCGTGGCCTGGAGTCCCGGCGATTTAATTGTTGAAGTTCCTGTGACCGTATTTGGGGTTGAATCCGCCGCCAGATCCACCCCGCTATTCAATCGTTTCATGGCGCGCTGGATTTTGGCCGTTTGGCCGAGGACCTCGACATAGTGTTGCATCTGCGTGCGCAATGCCTGAGATGATGATCCTTTTTCTCTGAGCTTTTCGGATCTGACACGACAGGCCGTGTAAAAAATGCGGTTGCGCAAATCTTCCGCTGAGGTTTCGCCACGGGACGTCTCCAGCTTGGCGACATCAACGCTAAGTGCCGTTTTAAGTTCATCGGGGGTGAGTTCGGATTGGGCCAGACCTTCCGAAATTGCATCAACCAGAGTCTGCAGCGAGAGATCTGCGAGATTTGCACCATCACCGCAAACCGGATTTGCCTGTGCCTGGGGAGCCAGGGATGCACTCAAAATTAGAAGCACAAATGCACATCTGAAAATCAACCACCGCATGCCCAACTTCTCCCCTGACTGAGCGAATCTGTCCGCCCCTGAGCCGAAATAGTCTCCTGGGCTAGCACAGTTTAGGTCAAAAATTGTGACATTTGTAGAAGATATTCGATATTTGCAAAGTGTAGAAATAAGTTCGCAGCGCCAGTAAATCGCGATAATGATCGGATTCCCGGTCCTTTTGGTGAAATCAATCCCCGGCGGGCGAAAACCCCCTGATTGTCTCTGCGACAAACGTCTTGAATCTCTGCTTTTCTATGGCCTCGCGGGTCGACTGCATAAGTTCTTGATAAAAATGAATATTGGCCCACGATATGAGCATGGACCCGAGAATCTCCTTGGATTTCACGAGGTGATGCAGGTAAGCGCGGGAATAGTTGCGAGCTGCCGGGCAGGAACTTTGTGGATCCAGGGGCGACTTGTCATCGGCATATTTGGCATTGCGCAGATTGATCTTCCCTCCCCAGGTAAATGCCTGACCGTGACGTCCGGAACGGGTGGGCATCACGCAGTCAAACATATCGACCCCAAGCGCGACAGAATAGAGTAGATCTTCTGGTGTGCCGACACCCATCAGATAGCGGGGCCTGGTGTCCGGCAATAAGGGAACGGTATACTCCAAAACTTCGAGCATCTGATCCTGCCCTTCGCCAACAGCGAGACCGCCGATCGCATATCCATCAAAGGAAATTTCCTTGAGCCGATTTGCTGATATTGCCCTGAGGTCGGGAAAAATACTTCCCTGCACAATGCCGAACAGGGAATGGTCTTCAGAAGTGAATGCGCTTTTTGATCTTTCAGCCCATCGCATGCTGAGTTCCATAGATCTTTGCGCAATGTCTCTGTCACATGGATAGGGCGTGCATTCATCAAATGCCATCTGGATATCGGAACCCAGAAGTCCCTGAATCTCGATAGACCTTTCCGGGGTTAACTCGTACCGCGTCCCATCAATGTGAGATTGAAAAGTTACACCCTTTTCCGTGATCTTTCGTAACTTTGAGAGTGACATGACCTGAAAGCCACCGGAGTCCGTCAGAATGGGTTTCGACCAGTTCATGAAAGCATGCAGACCACCGAGGCCTGCCACCTCCTCGGCCCCGGGACGCAACATCAGATGATAGGTGTTTCCAAGGATGATATCGGCACCGGTCTCTGCCACGGTTTCCGGGAACATCGCTTTTACTGTCGCGGCTGTCCCGACGGGCATGAACGCAGGGGTGCGTATTGTCCCGCGGCGCGTTGTCAAGGCACCGCTGCGTGCCTGTCCATCATTGGTTTTGACTTTAAATTCCAGGGGCATTTCTTAAAACATCAGCTATCCGGAAACAGCAAACACGCGTCACCGTAAGAATAGAAACGGTACGCGTTCTCAATGGCATGGTTATAGGCTTTTTTCATGAGTTCCGTACCGGAAAACGCACACACGAGCATGAACAGCGTTGATTTCGGGAGATGAAAGTTTGTCATCAGAATATCAACACACTTAAATCGATAGCCCGGAGAAATAAAGATATCCGTGTCATCGCTGAATGCCCCGACGACACCCTGTTCATCGGTTGCACTTTCAAGCAATCGCATCACTGTTGTGCCGACAGCGACAATGCGTCCTCCCCGTTGTCTGGTCTCGTTCAGTTTTGCGGCCAGATCGGGGGTAATTTCTCCCCATTCCTTATGCATTTTATGATCTCGAATATCCCGAACTTTGACAGGCAGGAAAGTACCGGCACCGACATGCAGTGTAATGGTCGCAAAGGCGATATCATTTGCCATGAGCCTTGATAACAATTCGTCCGTGAAATGAAGTCCTGCTGTCGGAGCTGCCACGGCTCCATCCCGGGTGGCAAATATCGTTTGATAGTCGTACAGATCCTCATCGTCTAAAGCGCGACGCGAAGCAATATAAGGGGGCAACGGTACTTCACCGAAATTTTCCAGTGAGGCGCCGAATTGCTGTGTTCGATGCGGGAAAACGACCCGGCATTCCCCTTCCTCAAGTTTTTCCGAGACTACGGCTTCCAGTTTCTCATATTCACTCCCGCTTTTTTGCTCGCATTCAAAAAACAGCCTATCACCAACTTCAAGCTTTCGTGCCGGTTTTGCGAAACAATACCATTCACTATCACTAATTTTTTTATGCAGCGTAATTTCGATTTTTGCCTGGTTGTTCTTGCGATTGGTTCGATAACCGGCAAGTCTCGCCGGTATCACCCGTGTGTCATTAAAGACCAGGAGATCCCCGGGTTTGAGAATTTCGGGCAACTCGCTTACGTACCGGTCTTCAAGCATTTGCTCGCCCGGCGGATTGACCGTCAGGAGGCGGGCAGCATCGCGGGGACGCGCCGGCCTCAGGGCAATCCTTTCCGGGGGCAATTCAAAATCGAAATGATCAACAAGCAAGACGCATCTTCTTACCGCAGTGTTACCGACCTAATCGAGATCAGCGGCAACCTGCATTTTAACGATCTGATCAGGATCCTGGACCGGTTCGCCGCGTTTGATTTGGTCAACATGTTCCATACCTTCGGTGACTTTTCCCCAAACCGTATACTGTCCATCCAGGAAACGGGCGTCATCGAAGCAAATGAAAAACTGGCTATCCGCGCTATCCGGGCTTTGGGCACGGGCCATGGAGGCTGTTCCCCTGCCATGGGGTTCCTGGGAAAATTCCGCAGCTAAATTCTTGCCCGATCCTCCGGTACCGGTACCGGTGGGATCACCGGTTTGGGCCATAAAACCTTCAATCACACGATGGAAGACGATGCCAT
>JBPCWG010000548.1:0-5395 GCA_051009705.1 Methyloligellaceae bacterium
GCTTCTCGCATTCCCTGAGCATGTTTGTCCTCGGCCAGAAAATTGGTATTCGGCCCGTATTTTGTAACCTGAAAGAATGCTCCATCTTGAGTGCGAATAACCCGGTGGACGGAAACAACGGTTTTGTTTCCCTGCTGGCATTGGGAAGTTGTTACACCTATTTCATCTCCGCCAAGAACTTGCTTCGGACGTTTGGCACTTGCATAGCGGCCACGACAAATTTCAGATTCTCCAGAAATCATAATGGATTGAAATTTCTCTATGCTCCAAGCCGGCGCCAGAGTTCCGTACAACCAACCTGTTGTCCCATCCTCAAACCTGATGTCGATAATCCCATCCCGAGGATCTAAGTCCTGACGAACTATATAGTTCGTTTGTTCCCGCACTTCTGAATAAATCGAAAAGAATCTCTTGAGTTTTTCCGTCTTGAAGCGTTTTTCTGCTTGCCTTTGCGGCGCAGGATTCCGTAGGCATTTTCTAATGATGTCTATTGCCCGGCCAACATCCTGCAACAATAGTCGGGATCTGAATTGTTGCCTTTCCAGCTGATAGTGAAGCTGCCTGCCTTGTTCTAAATCGACAACAAGCTCGTCGGAAATGTCGAGATCGATCGTTCCCAACCCATTTTTGCTTAGTTTCAGATCGTGCTCACCAAGAAATTTTTCGTCGATCCAAAGCTTGAGTTTACCAGGTTCAGGTGCATTCGGACGCTGCTTGAAACCGATGGCAAGATCCAGCCCGCCATATCTGTTCCCAACAAATTGCAATGATCCTTCCTGACCCGGAACGTAAGAACTTCCAAAACAGGCGCCGCTCGTGTGCTGAAAAAAGCTCCAGGATTTATGGACAGCCAGTCTCTTCCAGGGATTGGGCTCAGCCGAAGCCGTATTTAAGCCGAATCCTATAGCCACCAGAAAGACAAAAATATATTTGACCACATTCGGCTTCATAATGATTTTTAATTTAAAAGCTGAAAAGTTAGTTGCAAAATTGATCAATTAAAATCGATAGACTACAGAACCGTCCTCTCCGAGAATAGTGAAACCGATTTCATCTGTCTTCACGACAAGACGCGCTTCGCCAATTCCTGATTTCCGTTTTGAACGGTTTTGTACATTGAACTCATACTCAAACAATACAAAATATGTGTCCGGATTGTTCTGTACAGGCTCGATCTCAAGTGTTTCGGTTAGTAATCTGTATGATCTGACCGGCCATCTCCGGCTGTAGGACTTTTTGTCCCGGAGAACGTAATCTATCCGAACATTTTTGCTGCCCCAGTAAGAAACCATGGGAGACGCATAATAAGACCGGATCAGTTCCGGTTCGGCAAAAGTACTCTGTAAATAACGTTCGCTGAGGAAACTGGCCATTCGGTCCTGGATTGATTCCTCTGGCACAAAACTCTGGGCCTGTGCCACCGACAACAGCAGAACAAAATAGGCTGGAAAGAACGTGCTGAAACTGGATCTCACGATGTGCATCTACGCCCCCTGGCTGATCCGGCAGATTGCCAGACAAAACGCTTTCGACAAAGTCTTGTTGACTTTAATCTTGGAATAGGAGAAACCTCAAGGAAATTGGAGAAAATTTCTATGGCGAAACAAGCAAAATCAACAAAAACCCGGACAACGGCTCGTAAATCGCCGGCCAAAAAGAAGGTCGTAAAGAAAACAGCCCCCAAGCCAAGAGCAAAAAAATCTGCAGCTAAAACGACGACCCCTGATTGGGCTAAGGAAACCCGCTATCCTGCGAAATTCCTCCGTTAGAACCCAACCGCCGGAATTCACACTCTAGGCCACCTTCGCTTCATTTTCCGATATAGAATTTTTGCCAACCTCGTCGGCAATGGTTTGCAGCTTGTATTTGATCAGCTGTCTGTGCGCCTCCGATTGCTGCTGTCGCACATCGAGGTTATGAGCTTCGCCGGGGGCCCAAATTGGCTCCCCAAACACAATGCGAATCTTTGTAAATGGTTTCGGCAGAAAGGTTTTATTCCAGCTCTTTGGAATGAACCAGGCGTCCTCAGCGAATGCCCTGACGGGAATAATCGGTTCCTGGGTACGGCGGGTCAGTTCTACCACTCCCGGTTTCACCTCATGAAGCGGTCCCCGCGGACCATCAACGGCTACAGCGACCTGCCCGCCCTCTTTGATATATAATATCATTCCCATGAGGCCCTTGGTTCCCCCGCTTGAGCTGGAACCTCGAATGACTTTGAACTGCAGCATCTTTAGAACCTTGGTCATCAATTCACCGTCATTAGAATGACTGATCAGTATTCCAAGGTCTCGGAAGGAACAGAATCCCAATAGTGCGAGATCATCGCTATGCCAGAATGAAAATATGCAAGGTTTGCGTTCGCCTTCCTTGACATATCGGTTAAAGACCTCGGCCGGGGCTTCGAGACGGAACTTCCAGCTTTTAAGAAGCAGAAAGTAAATTGACAAGAATATAGGGGGCACAACGAGCTGAAGATTTTGCTTGGCAAGGATTCGCCAGAAACGCTTTTTCTTTTGTTTTTTTCTTTTTCGGGTCGCCGGACCCACCAGATCACCGTCGGGATTCAAGGCTTTTGCGCCGGCAAACGAATATCCATCGGCAAGGGATTTGTCTGCCATGAATGGCTGAGACTGACTGGCCTGATTTACAAATTGCTCCGCCACAAAGTGCCTCCCGCGTGCCCCTCTGAACACATGCACTTTGCAGAGAGAATCAATTTCGAACCGTTACAATAAATCACATATTATAAATCAAACAAATCTGCGCAAACCCCGGGTAAAGGGATTCACAGCTTGTCACGAACAAAATCGAAAAATTTTGATCGTTTATATTCATCTGTGATCGAAAAACCATAATCCGAGCAAAGGAGGCAGAAGGAGCAAATTATGACTTCCGAATCTCGTCTTCAGCAAACTTTTCGAATGATTTCGGGTGTTTTTGCGAATTTTTCCGTGCATTTACTTTTTTGAACATTCTCATCATCACCACGACGAATATCGCGACAACACCAAAAATGATCCAGTCAACCAATGTCGCGCCACGCATGCTTTCACCCAGATAAACAAAGAATGTGGTCAGTGGTAATATTCCGAGACCTGTTGTCCAAAGAAATGTCCACCAACTCACATGGGTTAGTCCCGCGGCATAATTGATGAGATTGAAAGCGATAACCGGAATAAACCTCACAACCAGCAGAGTTGTGGCACTATCCGTCGAAGACCAATGTTCCATTTTTTTTTGGGAAGATTCGGTCATCATCGACATGACAAAACTTCTTCCCATATATCTGGAAAGTGCAAATGCCAGGGCTGCGCCGAGCATCGCCCCGACCCATGAATAGATAGTGCCCCAAACGACGCCATAAAATTCTCCGGCGATGAAAGCCACAATTTCCGCTGGAAATGGAATGAAGGAATGAATGATCATGAGTAGGATGATGCCGAGCCCTCCCCATTCCTCCAGGGATTGAACCCATTTCATCAGGTTGACGCGAGAGTATTCGAAATCCAGGGGAGACTCGGCCACTGACAGATACACGCCTCCCAGCGCCACTATGGCGAACAGGGCAAACAGTATTATCGTCAAAAGCCTATGAGGACGTTTCTGCTCCATGCGCGAAGCGACCACTCAACAGAACCGTTTGTTCAACGGAACGAAATTTGGTGTTCTCTCCCTTGTTGTCTCCAGTTACCCATAAAGCCCACCCTGCCGATAAAAAGACAAGCAAAATTATTGTGAATTTGACAGCTCGATGGTCAGTTATAAAAAAATGCCGCCACTGAAAATAGCAGGAGATCAGATAACCAAACAAATTGATGCAATTTTCTTTTCAAGAAAAAGATCAACGACTATAGTCAGGAATACGCAATTTCACTGGTTGACACCTGATGTTTGAAACTGGAATTCGAGGAAAAACTGTTCTCGTTACCGGTGCATCGAGTGGGCTCGGAAAACATTTCTCCGGCCTTCTCAGTTCTGCAGGAGCCCGCCTGGTGGTCGCTTCCAGGAATGTGAAAAAACTGGAAAAGGTGTCCGAGGATTGGGAAAATTGCCGTGTCCTGGAACTGGACGTCAGCGACAAAGACTCGGTTGATCGATTGTTTGAAAAGATTGGCGCTCTGGATATTCTCGTAAACAATGCAGGGATCGCGGAAACCAAACCCGCCATCGACCTCAGTGTATCCGATTGGGACCGGGTTATGGACACAAACTTAAAAGGGGCCTGGCTTGTCGCACAGAAAGCTGCGCAAAATTTTGTAAAATCCGAACAGCCCGGTGTCATCGTTAATATTGCCTCGATTGTGGGAACCCGGGTCGCGCGCAACATCATGCCTTATGCTGTCTCAAAAGCCGCCTTGATTCAGATGACAAAGGCGATGGCACTGGAATGGGCGCGACACAACATTCGCGTCAACGCCCTGGCGCCGGGCTATATTGAAACCGATATGAACAAGAATTTTCTGAATTCGGAAGCCGGACAAAAAATTCGGAACAAAATTCCCATGCGACGGATTGGACAACTGGATGATTTGAACGCTCCATTTCTGCTTCTTTGCGGGGATGGCGGACGCTTTATGACGGGCAGCATTCTCTATGTCGACGGCGGACATCTGGTAAACTCACTTTAGTCGGCCCCGCTCCTTCCACGAATAGCCGGAAACAGGTCTATGGACTTCACACTAAGCGCTGAAATACGAGACTATCGCGACAGAATAAGGGCCTTTGTCGATACCCATCTCATTCCGATAGAAAATGATAAATCTGTTCTCGACGATCATGAAATGATCGCCGAACCGGTCTTGCTGAAGCTTCGCGAACAAGCCCGTTCAGAAAATCTCTGGGCGCTGCAAATGCCAAAGTCCAGGGGCGGTGGCGAACTTTCGAAAGTCGGCATGTCGGTATGCTATGAAGAAATGGCACGATCGCCGTTCGGTCCGGTGGTCTTCAATGCCGCTGCACCGGACGACGGCAACATGATGATTCTCGAGAAAGTGCTGCCCGAAGACATGAAATCTGGCTGGCTGCAGCCCATAGTCGATGGCCAAAGTCGTTCGTCATTTGCGATGACCGAGCCCATGCCCGGTGCTGGTTCCGACCCTTCCGCGATGCTGACCACTGCCCGGCAAACTAACGGTATGTGGGAAATAAACGGTCGTAAACACTTTATTACCGGCGCGGAAGGTGCAGACATTTTCATATTGATCGCCAAGACGTCCGATGATCCACGCAAAGGACTAACGGCTTTTCTCCATAGGGGATCCGATGAAGGATTTCGTATAGAGCGACGCATTCCTATCATGGGTCCTGAGGAACATGGTGGTCACTGCGAAGTCGTTTACGAAAATCTGGTCATACCGGACAAGCAAAGGATAATGAACATTGGCGACGGCTT
>JBPCWG010000549.1:0-13079 GCA_051009705.1 Methyloligellaceae bacterium
GCTGTCAGCCGGTACAGAATTTGAAGCCGGGCTTGTCGCTAATGCCGATAATCCGGATATCCTCGGACGTATCAGGATCAGCGAATCGATCCCGGTTCGGGGCCTGGCAACCAGTGGATGGCGTGGCCGCAGCCTGTCCCTCGGAATTGCCGATTCCGTAACCGTGTTAGCCAAAAGCGCCGCCGAAGCCGATGTGGCTGCGACATTGATTGCCAATGCCGTTGATCTACCCGACAATGAAAAAATAGGTCGATGTCCCGCGCAACAACTGGCCCCGGACAGTGATCTCGGGGAAAGGCTTGTTACAACATCCGTGGCAATTCTCAATGAAAGTGAAATTTCTCTTGCACTCGACAAGGGGATGCAAAAAGCCGAGACCTATTATTCAAAAGATTTGTTTTCCGCCGCTGCTTTGTGCTTGGGTGGGGAGGTAAGATTTTTGGGGGAACCTGTGATAGCGCCGGTCCTTCTTGCTCATGAATCGAAACCGTTGCAACACACCGGTCTGGGAGGTCGGAAACAATATGCCTGATATTGTCATTAGAAAATCCTTCATCAGTGTTGAGGAAACATTCCATGAGGGTGGCCCGGTAACTGGCGAGTCCAACCTCAAAGGGGCTGCGGTCGCCATTATTCACAATCCGTTTGCCGGCAGTTACATAGCGGATATTGCCTCATTCATGGACGATTTGAAGCCGCTTGGTCTGGATCTTACAGATAAATTGATCCAGGCACTGGGAGGTGACGCCTCGAAAATCGAGGGATTTGGAAAAGGTGCGATCGTCGGAACCGACGGTGAACTGGAACACGGTGCGCTCTGGCATGTGCCCGGCGGTTATGCGATGCGGGAACGTCTTGGTGATGCAAAGGCGATTGTTCCCTCCACCAAGAAAGTCGGGGCGCCGGGAACGCGTCTGGATATCCCCATTACCCATATCAATGCCTCCTATGTGCGTAGTCATTTTGATGCCATGGAAGTCGGCGTTAATGACGGCCCGAAATCCAATGAGATTCTCCTTGCCCTGGTCATGTCCAGCGGGGCCAGGATCCATAACCGGGCCGGCGGGCTGAAGGCTGAAGATGTCGAAGGCGTTGATGGTTTGAGATAGACCTGTGGGCGAATTAGCCCGTACTAGGGATTAGTGAAATGCAATATGTAAGAAACTGTTGGTATGTAGCAGGCTGGTCAGGCGGATTTGGATCGAAATTCAAAACCGCAACAATATTGGGGGACAATGTTGTATTTTACCGCAAGACCAGCGGCGATCTTGTCGCCCTGGAAGACCGCTGCCCGCATCGTATGCTGCCGCTGTCCCTGGGACGGATTGTCGAGGACAATGTCCAGTGCGGTTATCACGGTATGACATTTGACTCCCTGGGCAATTGTGTTCGCGTTCCCGGGCAGGACAATTTGCCGAATCGGGCGCGGGTGCACTCCTATCCGGTCCATGAGGCACATAATGTGGTCTGGATCTGGATGGGGGATCCGGAACGCGCCAATGTCGAGGATGTGTTTGACCTGCCGCAACTTTCACAGGATGGATGGGAGGCGCATCAGGGAGACGCCCTGCATATCGCATCCAACTATATCAATGTCGCCGATAATCTCTGTGATCCTGCGCATGTGAGTTTTGTCCACCCGACAACTCTGGGAAACGCTGCCAGTGAAAATGTCCCGGTGGAAACGAAAAAAGTGGGTGATACCATCATCACTTCCAGGTGGATTAGGAACGGGCCTCCAATCGGATTTTTCCAGAAATTCGGAGGTTTTAGTGGGCATGTGGACAGGTGGCATTATTACTATCTTCATGCGCCAAATATTGCCGTCATTGATTTTGGCAGTGCCGATATCGATGCCGAACTTACAGAAGATCGCCGTTCTGAGGGTGTGCAGATTTATGCCTTGCATTTTTTGACCCCGGTCGATGCAACGCATACAATCGACTGGTGGATGCATGTCCGTAATTCGGCGCTTGACGATGGCGATGCCGGGGAAATTATGAACAATATGTTTCGTACGGCATTTGACGAAGACAAGGAAATTCTGGAAGCCATCCAGAAGGAAGAGCTCAAACATGATAACCAAAATGGTGTTGGGCTTGCTATTGATCTCGGACCAAAACTTTACAGGAAACTGGTTGATGAGATGATCGCTAAAGAGCAAAACGTTCGATAAAACGAGCGATAATTCTAGTTCGAAGGAAAAAGAGAAGGAAATCACATGTTTCTAAAACGCTTTCTTGCATTGGCCGTTCTCGCTTCGGCGCTGGGTACAGTCTCCCAGCCGCTATCGGCCCAGGATGTTATCAAGATCGGTGACATCAACAGTTACAAACGCTTGCCGGCCCATACAATTCCCTACAAGCAGGGTGTGCTCCTGGCTCTGGAGGAAATCAACAAGGCTGGTGGCGTTCTCGGCAAAAAACTGGAACTTGTCTCCCGCGATGATCAGGGCAAGCCTGGTGAAGCCGTGAAAATTGCCGAGGAACTCTTCACCCGCGACGGTGTGGCATTGATTTCCGGTTCCTTGTTCTCGCATATCGGCTTGGCCCTGACCTCCTATGCCGGGCAGAAAAAGCGACTTTATATCGCCGCCGAGCCCCTCGCTGATGCTCTGGTTTGGGCCAAGGGGAACCGCTATACATTCCGCCTGAGACCGTCCACTTACATGCAGGCTGCCATGCTGGCGGAACAGGCTGCAAAAAATCCGGCCAAGCGCTGGGCGACAATTGCCCCCAACTATGCGTACGGTAAAGACGCCGTTGCCGCATTCAAGAAAGTGCTGAAATCGAAACGGCCAGACGTCGAATTCGTAACCGAACAATGGCCCGGACTTTTCAAGATCGATGCCGGTGCCGAAGTTCAGGCGCTGGAGGCCGCCAAACCCGATGCAATCTATAATGTGACATTCGGTGGCGACCTCGCAAAATTTGTCCGTGAAGGCAAATTACGCGGATTGTTCGATAAACGGCTGATCGTCGGTTTGCTGACCGGCGAGCCGGAATATCTTGATCCCCTGAAAGGCGAAGCGCCTGAGAACTGGCTCGTAACCGGATATCCCTGGTATGCGATCGAAACACAGGAACACAAGAAATTTCTCGCAGCCTATCAGGGCCGCTGGAATGATTATCCGCGCATCGGGTCTATTGTCGGTTACAACACCATGCTGACGATCAAATCCGCACTGGACAAAGCCGGTTCCACGGATACGGAAAAACTCGTCACGGCCATGAAAGGTCTGAAGGTTGATACGCCGACGGGTGCCATTCAATTCCGGGCCATTGATCATCAATCAACAATGGGCGCTTATGTCGGGCGTACCAAGTTGAAAGAAGGCAAAGGTGTCATGGTGGACTGGAAATATCTCGATGGCGGCAATTACTTGCCTGGTGATGAGGAAGTCAAGAAGCTGAGACCTGCAGCTAACTGACAAGGAATAAGTTGCTGCCCGCGTTAATTGTCATTAGCGCGGGCACCCACCAAAGCGTTCTCCCCGGCATCAATCTCGACACCGGAACGTTTCAGACAAAAAAGTGACCTCTAGGAATTGAGTGTATGGGTTTTTTTATTGCCCAGATATTGACAGGACTTTCCAACGCCGCAGCCCTGTTTCTCGTCGCTTCCGGTCTGTCCATCATTTTTGGTGTCACCCGGATCGTGAATTTTGCACACGGCTCCCTGTATATGCTAGGAGCCTTCGTGGCCTATTCCGTACTAAACTTTCTTCCCGGCTTCTTTGGATTTTGGTTTGGCATTCTGCTTGCCGGTTTAATTGTCGGATTGATCGGGGTCATCATTGAGATGACGGTCCTGCGGCCGGTCTACCAGGCGCCGGAACTCTTTCAACTCGTGGCGACATTCGGTGTCATCCTGATTATTCAGGATCTGGCGCTTATAACCTGGGGGGCTGAGGATTTGATCGGGCCGAGAGCTCCGGGTCTGGAAGGTGTTGTGCGCATCTTAGGTGAACCGGTTCCGGCCTATGATCTTGCGCTCATCGCGACTTCACCTTTTGTGCTGGTGCTGCTGTGGTATTTGTTCAATCGTACCCGGGTCGGAATTCTCGTCCGGGCCGCGACCCAGGACCGGGAAATGGTTGCCGCGCTGGGTGTGAACCAGTCCTGGCTCTTTACCGGCGTATTCTTTCTCGGATCCGTTCTTGCCGGTATCGGCGGTGCCGTGCAACTGCCCAAGGGCGGTGCCGATCTGCTGATGGATTTCAACATTCTGGCGGCGGTATTCGTCGTCGTCGTCGTTGGCGGTATGGGGAGCATACCCGG
The DNA here is from genome assembly GCA_051009705.1 of Methyloligellaceae bacterium. GTDB lineage: Bacteria > Pseudomonadota > Alphaproteobacteria > Rhizobiales > CAYWUX01 > JANQOC01. Next base: position 4,281 of record JBPCWG010000549.1, read on the forward strand.
GGCGTTTATCGCTGCTGTACTGATATCCGTACTCAATGTTTTCGGCGTGCAGCTTTTACCGCAAAGTACGCTGGTCCTGATGTTCGTGGTCATGGCCATCGTCCTCATCCTCAGACCCTGGGGCTTGCTGGGGCGTCCGGAACAGCCGGGGACCCATGGTCAGGTCGGTCCCCCTGAATTGCCGATGACGCTTATGCCGTCGCGCGGCAAGCTTTTTGTTCTCGTTCTCTTTATATTGCTGGCCTTGCTTCCGCTCGTCTCCGGAACCTTCGTGCAGGTGCTGATCACCGATATTGTCATCTTTGTCCTTTTCGCCGCCAGCCTGCATTTCCTAATGGGACCCGGTGGTATGGTTTCATTCGGTCATGCCGCCTATTATGGCGGTGGGGCCTATGCGGCGGCACTGCTCGTCCAGTATTTTTCCACGCCTATGGAAGTCGCCCTGTTCTTTGCCCCTATTTTAGCCGGTCTTTTGGCACTCATTGTCGGCTGGTTCTGCGTGCGCCTTTCAGGGGTTTACTTTGCCATGCTGACCCTGGCATTCGCCCAGGTGGTCTGGTCCATTGTTTTTCAATGGAACGAGGTTACTGGCGGAGATGACGGAATTCTCGGAATCTGGCCACCGGAATGGGCCTCCAATACGACCGTTTACTACTATCTGGTTTTGATTCTCGGCGGCGGCGGCGTCATTCTGTTGCGACACGTGCTGCATTCTCCCTTCGGCTATGCCATTCGCGCGGCCCGGGATTCCGAACTCCGCAGCATGTCCATCGGCATGAACATCGAGAATTTACGCTGGCTGGCCTTTATGTTCGCTGGTGCTGTCGCCGGACTTGCCGGCGGCCTGTTTGTATTTGCAAAGGGAAGTATCTTTCCCACAGAGCTGGATATTGAACGGTCCTTCGATGCGCTGATCATGGTCCTGCTCGGGGGCGTCGGGACTTTGTCAGGGCCAATTGCCGGGGCTACCGCCTTCACCCTTCTCAATGACTGGTTTTCCCGTTTCGAATATTGGCGGCTGGCCATCGGCCTGATGATCGTTGTTCTCGTCATTCTCTTTCCCCAGGGTATTGGCGGTTTTCTCAGACATCGGCTGGGCTGGGTTTTTGGACTAAGGAAAGACTTTTGATATGGAAGTTGCACTTAATGTTCAGGGCCTCAATAAATCGTTCGGCGCTCTTCAGGCCGTCAAGGATTTGAATTTCCAATTGAAGCAGGGGGAACTCCTGGCTCTGATCGGCCCGAATGGTGCTGGAAAATCGACCTGTTTCAACATGCTAAACGGCCAGTTGCGGCCAGATTCAGGTTCCGTGGTTTTTGCAGAACGTGAAATCGTGGGACTGAAACCGCGCCAGATCTGGAGGCTGGGCGTCGGACGTACATTCCAGATAACGGCGACATTCTCATCAATGACGGTGCGCGAGAATATCCAGATGGCGCTGATATCCCATCATCATCGTTTGTATGCTTTCATTCCCCGAGCGACTCATCTGTACCGGGATGAAGCGGACGATCTGCTCCGGCGCGTTGGCCTCGAAGAGCAGGCCGAAAGATCTGCATCGATTCTCGCCTATGGTGATCTGAAACGGCTGGAACTTGCGATTGCACTGGCCAACGAACCCCGGCTTTTGCTTATGGATGAGCCTACAGCCGGAATGGCGCCAAAAGAACGGGAAGAGTTGATGCAACTTGCCGCAAGCATCGTTGAAACGCTCGGAATTTCAGTCCTGTTTACCGAACATGACATGGATGTTGTGTTTTCCCATGCCCATCGGATCCTCGTGCTTAATCGCGGTGAACTGCTTGCCGAAGGCAATGACGCGGAAATCCGTGCCAATCCCCGGGTTCAGGAAGTTTATCTCGGCGGTGGTATAACTTATGGCGCTGACAGGAGTGAAAGTTAGGATGCTTGAACTCAACAAGGTCAACAGCTTTTATGGTCGTGCCCACATTCTGCATGATGTCTCCATACAGATTGAGCAGGGCGATGTCGTCGCCCTGCTGGGGCGCAATGGGGCCGGCAAGACCACAACCATGAAGTCGATCATGCAAATGGTTCCCGTAGCCGAGGGAAGTGTGAATTTCCTGGGCCAGGATATTACCCGAAAAGCGGTCCATAAAGTGTGTCAGCTCGGACTTGGTTATGTGCCTGAGGAACGGCGCGTTTTCACGGATTTGACTGTGACCGAAAATCTGGAAGTCGGGCGTCAGCCGCCCCGGGAAGGATTGCCTGAGTGGACACTGGACATGCTGTTCGAACTGTTTCCCAATCTTCATGAGCGGCGGAACAATCTTGGAAAACAGATGAGCGGCGGGGAACAGCAAATGCTGACCATCGCTCGCACATTGATGGGAAATCCACGGCTTGTGCTGCTGGATGAGCCTTCCGAAGGGTTGGCACCGGTGATTATCGAGCAGATCGTAAATGTTATCGACTCCCTGACGAAGCACGGTCTGACCATATTGCTGTCGGAACAGAACCTGCATTTTGCCAAGCTCGTCTCGGATCGCGCCTACATTCTGGAGAAGGGAATGGTGCAATATTCCGGAAGTATAAAAGAGCTGGAAGAAAAGCCGGAAATTCTTGATAGCTATCTTTCTGTCTAGTGGATTAGGATGAAAGAAAAGTAACCGGACAACGATTATGGCTGACGTAACGGACAAACAAAGAAATCCACGGGATCCGGATACAGGCAACCCGGTACTCGATGCCTATCGGCTGGAGGAACAGATCGGGTTTTTGTTGCGAAAGGCCAATCAGTCTCACACGCAGCTGTTCGGCCAATTGATGCCCGGTGATCTGACACCGACCCAGTTTGCGGTTATTGCCAAACTCTATGAACTCGAAATCGTATCGCAAAATCGCCTGGGCCGCCTCACATCGATGGATGTGGCGACCGTCAAGGGTGTGATTGACCGCCTGCGCGAACGGGGGATCGCCTCAACCCGGAAAGATTCCGAAGATAAAAGAAGATTACTGGTGGAACTGACAAAAGCCGGCCGCTCCCTTGCAGAAGAAACAATTCCGTACGGCATTAAAATTACGGAAGCCAACCTGAATCCTTTGACGTCTGAAGAGCAGAGCCAGTTGACTGAATTGCTCAAGAAGATTTCCTGAACCCCGAGAGAGGAAGCCGACATATGTCTGAAGAGAAGACAAAGCTCGTCATCAAAAACATAGGATTGATGTTATCCGGCGCCCTTGAAGCTCCCATTATGGATGCGGATACACTTGTTATTGTTGATGGTAAAATTGCCGAAGTTGGGAAGGAAAACGAGGTTGATAGCGAAAATGCGACGACCGTCGTTGATGCCAAGGGCACGACTGTCACGCCGGGTCTGATTGATAGTCATGTACATCCCGTCATCGGCGACTATACACCACGTCAACAACAGCTTCACTGGATTGACAGTTGTCTCAATGGTGGTGTGACAACCATGATTTCTGCCGGTGAAGTTCACATGCCGGGGCGACCCACGGATATTGTCGGCTTGAAGGCCATGGCCATCGCGTCACAGCGCTGGTACGAAAACTTCCGGCCGTCGGGTGTCAAGATTCATGCCGGTGCCCCGGTGCTCGAGGAAGGCATGGAGGAAGAGGATTTCAAAAACCTGGCGGAAGCCGGCGTCAAATTGCTGGGCGAAGTGGGTCTTGGAAGCGTAAAGGCAGGTGAAAAAGCCAAGGAAATGGTCGCCTGGGCACGCAAATACGGTATTCAGAGTACAATTCATACCGGCGGGCCTTCCATTCCCGGTTCCGGATTAATCGACAAGGATGTGGTGCTCGAAGCTGACGCAGATATTATCGGACATATCAATGGCGGCCATACGTCATTACCCGATGATCAGATCATCTGTCTTTGTGAGCAATGCCAGCGCGGAATTGAGCTCGTGCACAACGGCAATGAGCGCTCGGCCCTGCTGGCCATGAGAACCGCAAAAGAGCTCAATCAGGTCGAACGGGTTATCCTCGGCACTGATGCTCCAGCCGGATCCGGTGTCCAGCCCCTGGGCATTCTCCGGATGATCGCCATGCTTTCATCGCTCGGGGATACACCGGCGGAAACAGTTTTCTGTTTTGCCACCGGCAATACGGCGCGCATGCGGGAACTCGACTCTGGCCTCATTGAAGTCGGGCGTCCCGCAGATTTGATCATCATGGACCGGGCCCAGCATGCGCCGGGTAAGACAATTCTGGAAAGTATCGAGCTTGGAAATCTTCCCGGTATCGGCATGGCCATTATCGACGGTATTGTCCGCACGGAGAGAAGCCGCAACACGCCACCGGCCACGACATTGCCGGAGATTGTCAAGCTCGGCTAGGCCGCCGTCCGGGCTAACCGGCGGTATTGGTTCAGGCCGGGCTTAGCGCAATCCGTCTTCACCGACGATATCCGGAGTTTCGAGACCGCCCACTCTCGGCAGGGGGCGACCGCTGTCGGTTACGGCGACGGCGACCAGAATTTCATTGGCCCGGGGGCCGTCATTCAGCCTGACTTCGATCCCGTCAAAGTGCGAGCGGACATAGGCCGCATCCTTGTGACCCAGGGGGACATCAAGGGGCTGTCCGGGACCGCCCATTTTTTTCGAAGAAGGCACAAGGGCTGCCCCTTTTTCTACCGCTACTCTCAGAGGCGCGCCTAGTTTCGGATGCAGGATGGCGGCCGCATGTTCAAGCTCTCCGTTTTCACCAACCATGGCGGCCTTGCCATAACTCTCCGCCTCGGCCGGTTCGATATTCAGGGCTTCGACGCATTTGGTCCCCAGCAGACCTCCCAGTTCTTCACCAATGGCCATGAGTTCGGAAAGGTCCTGTACATAGGTCGAAGCAAATGGATTTTCGATGACCGCGGCGGAAACGGCCTTGCGCGTATGCGGAACAATGTCCTTGTCCATTTCCCTGTGCGTTTCTTCGACAAAAGTGACGAGTTTTCTTATTTTTGCGCTCATAGATCTTTCCCCATAGGTTTGTCGCTTTCCCTCGATGGTCACCTGTCAATGTACGCTTCTTTTGTCTGCGGGAACAGACAGAACAATCAGCAGAGTACATTTTTTGACGCCGGAATCCGCGATTAAAATCCGTATATCCCGTCGGTTTTTTTTGTACTCAGAGCTTTGACCGCCCGCAGGAGACAGAGTTGATTGGTACCGTCGGAATGCAGGAAACTCGTCGCATCACGAAGATATTTTTCCACCGGATGTTCATACATGATGGCCGCCCCGCCGAGGATCTCACTCGCCAGACGGCAGCATTCGAAAGCGGTTTCAGACGCGCTCACTTTCGCGAGCAGACCCTTGGCTGCGGCATTCGGGTCTTTCTGATCCGCCAGCCAGGCCGCATGCCAGATGTGCAGGCGTGCACTGTCGAGCATCCGCGCCATCGTTCCGAGCATCAATGCAACGGACTGTAACTCCACGAGCGGCTTTCCACCCTGGGTGCGATTCTTTGCATAATTCATGGCATACTCATAGGCCGCCCGGCCGACACCGAGAACAGTCGCCGCGGCTTCTGATTTGCTGCCGGGCATATACTTGCTGCGCAGCTCGGCCAGCATGCCTTCCCCGACCAGCAGGTTCACGGCCGGAACCCGGCAATCTTCGAGATGAAACGTGCCATTGGTCGCCAGTCGCTGGCTGCTTTTCTCGTGAAAGAAACCGTTGCGGAAGCCCGGCGTATCGGAAGGGACGACGAACACCGATCCCCCTTCTGACAGGGGCAGCGACGGGTCGGTGCGGGCAACGATGAAATAGAGTTTCGCCATGCAGCCATTTGAAATATAGCGCTTGGTGCCGTTCAGAATATAGTGATCCCCATCGCGCACGGCAATTGTCTTGAAGTCGATATCGGCAGAATCATAATAACCCTGATGATCCGATCCGGCGCCGGGTTCCGTGATTCCGATTGCCGACGTGGCTTCAAGGTCTTCGACAAATGGCGGAATGAACTTCTGCTGTTGTTCCTCGGTCATGGCTTCATCGAACAAATGCGCCATTTTCCAGCACTGGTCCATAATCACCGCAAATCCGAGGTCGCCGACGGCAAGTTCCTCGCCGACGATACACATGGTCAGAATATCCGCGCCTTCCCCTCCGAATTCTTTCGATACACCAAGTGTTCTCAACCCGGCTTCGCTTGCCTTGCGAATCCAGTCCCAGGGAATTCTCTCCTCTGCAGTCGGGAGGCGGTCACGGCGGAGAACATCAGGCTTGATGTGTTCCTCGACAAATTCCTGAGCGATCTTCTGCCACTTCTTGTGTTCCTCAGTCAGGCTGAAATCCATTGTTTTGTTTCCCGTTTCTAGAATTCCGTTATTACAAGATTATCAGTGGATAGCGGGCTTCGCCACAATATTTCACACTGTGCGCCACCGGTGCACCAACTATCTGTCTACGACCAATTTGGTTGAAACCTGCCGATACGGCTCGGGTCAACACAAGTTGAGCGTGCGTGAGTGGATCTGAGAGGTTTCCAGGTCTAGAATAATCGGGAATCTACTGAATCGGGAGGTAAATCATGACCCATCGTCAAGCTTGGCTCGGAATAATTGCGACGCTGACTTTATTCGGCGCTTTCGTCGTTAGCGGATCAATGGTTTCGGCCAATCCGGATCGCTGGAAACGCGAGTGGGGGCGGACTGATTTCAACAATACTTCCGTAGACTTCAAGGAGATCATATCCGGAGGACCGCCGAAGGATGGTATTCCTTCCATTGACCGTCCGCGATTTATTCCGGTATCCGCGGTTAAAGGGCTGGAGGATACGGTTCCGGTAATCAGTTTCAGCCACAATGGCGATGCCCGCGCTTACCCGCTCGGAATATTGATGCGCCATGAAATCGTGAATGATGTCGTGGGTGGAAAGCCCGTGGCCGTTACATATTGTCCGCTCTGTAACTCCTCCATCGTGTTCGATCGCACCCTGGATGGAGAACTTCTCGACTTTGGAACGACGGGAAAACTTCGCAATTCTGACCTGGTGATGTATGATCGTCAGACGGAAAGCTGGTGGCAGCAATTTCTTGGTGAGGCAATCGTTGGACAAATGACTGGCCAGAAACTCAAAATGCTACCTTCCCGTGTCGAGGCTTACGGAATTTTCAAGGACAAGAATCCGGATGGCAAGGTGCTCAAATCGGCAAGTTTTTTCAGCCGTGGCTTTGGCGCCAATCCCTATGGCGGCTACGATACGGCCCGCCGGCCATTTCTCTACAACGGCGCAATGCCCGAAGGTATAGAACCTCTGGCCCGGGTTATCCGGGTGGGCGAGGAAGCCTGGTCCCTCAAGCTTTTGCGGCGCCTGAAAAAAATAGAGACGGATGAACTCGTGTTGAGCTGGACACCGGGGCAAAACTCGGCCCTGGACTCGAGGAATATCGCCAAAGGGCGAGACATCGGCAATGTCGTTGTGCAGAGAAAGACCAAGAAGGGATTACAGGACGAGGTCTATGATGTGACGTTCGCTTTCGCCTTCCATGCCTTTTTTCCGGAAGGTGCACTTCATATGGAACCCTCGACCTGAGGTGACGCCTGGCCTTAGGGTAGACAGTCTTATCAGATCACGCCGCCGGAATATCCCAGTTGCCGGGTTCGGCATAACCCATGAAATGTCGCTTGCCGACATTCAGCCCCTTGTTACGCATCAAGTCATAGGCGGTCGTGACATGAAAGAAGAAGTTTGGCAGGCAGTGTCCCAGCAGCAGCCGTTGTCCCTTAAACGGCCGTGGCTTTCCTGCCATTGTATAGATCACATCTGTCTCTTCTTTGCCGTTGATTGCGTCGGATTCAATGGAATTCAAAAACTCAACCGATTCGGAAATTCGCTGCTTCAACCCCGCGAATGACCCGTAGTCTTCCGAAAGCCGGGGTGGTTCCTTGCCGGCCAGCGTTGCCGAACAGTGGGTTGCGTGAAAGGTGGCCTGGCGGATCTGTTCCGCAAATGTCATCATATCGGGATAAAAACGCGCCGAAAGGACATCCTGAGCCGAAACATTGTTCTCCTGGAATTCACTCTCCGCAAAAGTGAGTATGCCGGAAATATTCTCCAGAAAGTTGATAAATACAGGCACGGACGCCTGATACATAGATAGGGACATAGGTTCGATCCTTTCTTGATTTTCCGAATACTAAACAATGAGTGTGGGTAAATAAACAGGCAAGACGGGTGTTGACATTAATTAAACCATGTAGTTGAATATCAACCAATAGGTTTATTATCGAAAGTAGATCCGATCGGGAATTTGAAAAAGACTGACACGTCGTTCCAGCCAAATTCGGAGCATTTGGATCGGGTTTTTTCCGCTCTTTCGGATCCTGTGAGGCGCGAGATCTTGGAACGCTTGGATAAGCAGGAATTGTTGGTTTCGGAATTGGCCGAGCCTTTCGATATGTCATTGCAGGCTGTTTCGAAACATATCCAGGTTCTGGTTAGAGCCGGCCTTATTGTCCAGGAAAGGTCTGGTCGCGTCAGTCGCTGTCGTCTCGACGCCGGCCCCATTTATGAGGCGGCTGTCTGGGTCAATAAGTACAGCAAATACTGGCAGACCCAGTTTGAGACACTTGTTGCCTAGCTTGACACAATGGACAAGGAACCGCCGGAAAGCGACTAGGAACTTTCAGGGTGAGCCGAGATTACAAGCATGTTTTAAGTGCAGAAAAACAGAATTCGTTTGCGAAACTACCTAAGGAGGAAGGATACCATGACATATTCGGAGTCGATTGAAAAAATTTCAGAATATCGTCTGCAAATAAGTGAGCTACGAAAAAAAATGCGGGAGTTGCAGACCAGTGTTGAGCCAGAAA
>JBPCWG010000550.1:0-3750 GCA_051009705.1 Methyloligellaceae bacterium
GGCCTGTTCACCTGTCTCACCGGCGTGTCGGGTGGAGGCAAATCCACATTGCTCATCGAAACCTTCTACAAGGCCATAGCACGCAAACTCAACAATCGCCGCGATACGCCGGGGGCACACAAATCACTTCATGGCATCCAGCATCTCGACAAAATCATCGATATAGATCAGTCTCCCATCGGCCGCACACCGAGATCAAATCCCGCAACCTATACCGGAGCCTTCACGCCTATTCGTGATTGGTTCGCCGAATTGCCGGAATCCCGGGCACGCGGGTATAAGCCCGGTCGTTTCTCCTTCAATGTCAAAGGCGGACGTTGCGAAGCCTGCCAGGGTGACGGTGTCATTAAAATCGAAATGCACTTTCTGCCGGATGTTTACGTGACCTGCGATCAGTGCAAGGGCAAGCGCTACAATCGCGAAACTCTCGAAATCCAGTTCAAAGGCAAATCCATATCCGATGTGCTGGAGATGACGGTCGAAGAAGGTGCTGAATTTTTCAAAGCGGTTCCCTCAATACGCGACAAAATGGAAACTCTCAAGCAGGTGGGGCTGAGCTACATCAAAGTCGGCCAGCAGGCGACAACCCTGTCCGGGGGGGAAGCCCAGCGCGTAAAACTGGCCAAGGAACTGTCCCGACGAGCTACGGGGCGAACACTTTATATTCTCGATGAACCAACGACAGGCCTGCACTTCCACGACGTCGCGAAATTGCTGGACGTGCTCCATCAGCTGGTGGATCAGGGAAATACAGTCGTCGTCATTGAACATAATCTGGAGGTCATCAAGACCGCCGACTGGGTCATCGATATTGGACCAGAAGGCGGTGACGGCGGCGGCGAAATTGTCGCGGCAGGAACGCCGGAACAGATCGCCAAGGCAAAATCCAGCCATACAGGCAAGTTTCTCAAACCCATTGTTACCAAACCCAAGAGCGGATCTCGTCCTGTCGCCGCCGAATAATTTCGGTATGATATACGATGCCATCGTCTGGGAAACACCGATCGAGCGTCCGTTTCCGTGCACGTTGATCACAAACCATCAAGGCAAATTGATTGCCGCTGTTCTTTTATCTCCGAATAGAAACTTTATCTTCAAATTGGAATGATTCTGCGCAAAGGGGGCTGGCAAATATCCACGCTCCAAGACAAAATGGCAAACTCCGGCCACCTTCTCTGAAAGGGAGAGTGCAAAATGGCATCGACTGCACCGACGAAATCAAACGAGTCGGACGTTTTTTCCGAATTGTATGATGATATCATGCCTGCAAAGGTGCAGCCGGCTCTGCCCAAGAGGGTCAGAACTGCGATAGATAAACAGGATGCCACCAGCGAAGTCCTGATCAAAGTCATGCAGCTGATAATGGTGGGATTTTTCGGCCTCTTGTATTTCATCAGCCCAAAGACCGACGGTTCGACCGAATTTACACTCGTTCCTCTGGTGCTGACTCTCTATCTTATTCTGACAATTATCGGCCTAATTTGGTCTATTCGGACTCAACTGCCGGACTGGGCCGTCTATATATCAATTTTCTTTGATATCGGACTTCTGATCCTGCTCATTCTGAGCTTTCATATTCAGTATGGCCAACCCGCGTCATTTTCTCTGAAGACGCCTACATTCCTCTATATATTTTTATTCATCACCTTGAGGGCCCTGAGGTTTCAGCCGCGATTTGTAATCGCCGCCGGTCTTATCGGAGCTCTCGGTTGGATCATCATGATTTTCTACGTCATTACGATTGATCCGACGGACACCATGATCACCCGCAACTACATCGAATATCTGACCAGCAATTCGATCCTTATCGGCGCCGAAGTCGATAAGATAATCACGATCATTGCCGTATCGGGAGTCCTGGCGATGGTTCTTCTGCGCGGACAGCGGCTTTTGTTTTCCTCCATTGAAGCGGAAACCGCCGCCAAGGACCTTTCCCGTTTTCTCGACGGCTCCGTTGCGAAGCAAATCAGGAGTGCGGAGCAACAGATATCCCCGGGCCAGGGCATCAAACGGGACGCGGCCATCGTCAATATAGATATTCGCGGATTTACAAATATGGCCGCTGACATGGACCCGAGCGATGTTGTGACACTTCTAGGGGAATACCAGTCCAAATTCATACCCCTGCTTCTGAAGCGAAATGGTTCCATCGACAAGTTCCTGGGCGACGGGATTATGGCGACCTTTGGGGCCGTCAACCAAAGCGACACCTACGCGGCCGATGCCATGCGTGCCATTGATGACATCATGCGCATTTCCGATGAATGGGCCGCCGAGCGCAAGGCCCGGGGTGTTCCGCCGCTTGCTATCAATGCCAGCGTCGCCGCGGGGCCAATCGTATTTGGGGCTATTGGTGATGAGGAACGCCTTGAATATACGGTGATTGGCGCATCCGTGAACCTGTCTGCGAAACTGGAAAAACACAACAAGGAACTGGGTGTCCGGGCATTGACCACAGAATTTGCATACCAGACAGCGCTGCAACAGGGCTACGAAGACAAGAGAAGCAGGCAGAGTGTGACATCTCAAATTGGTGATCTCAAAGACATCCACAAACTCATCATCCTCGAAGACCAGATCTCAGCGGCTTGACTACCGGCAATCTGGGAAATGATTATCACCTGAGTTCCAGGGTTTTCATCAAGGACAACATCTTCTATGTTCTGCCGTTCAATGGGACAGGTTACTAGCTATGAATAAAGGTCCTCTTCATATAGTCGGCGGTGGTCTTGCGGGATCTGAAGCCGCCTGGCAGACAGCCCAAAGCGGTGTCGAAGTCGTTCTGCATGAGATGCGGCCTGAAAAAATGACAGATGCCCACAAGACCCAGGGATTGGCGGAACTCGTCTGTTCAAACTCGTTTCGCTCTGACGACTGGGAATCCAATGCGGTCGGATTGCTGCATGAGGAGATGCGGCAAATGAATTCACTAATCATGGCCTGCGCTGATAAACATAAATTGCCCGCCGGAGGGGCACTGGCGGTCGATCGCGATGGATTTTCCGATGCCGTCACCAGTGCCATCGAGGAACATCCCCGAATTACAATAGAACGAGAGGAAGTTGCCGGACCGCTGCCGGCAGAGTGGCAAAGCGTCATCATTGCTACAGGCCCCCTAACCAGCGAGAGCCTCAGCCAGGAGGTCTGCCAATTGACCGGCGAAGAAGAACTCGCCTTTTTTGATGCGATCGCCCCTATCGTCTACAAGGAGTCCATAGACTTCGACAAAGCTTGGTTCCAGTCCCGTTATGATAAGGCCGGCCCTGCGGGAACTGGCGCCGACTACATCAACTGCGCCTTATCGGAGCCGGAATACAACCAATTTCTGGACGCCCTCCTGGAAGGAGAAAAAACCGATTTTCAGGAATGGGAAAAATCAACACCCTATTTTGAAGGCTGCCTACCGATTGAGGTCATGGCTGAACGCGGGCGTGAAACACTGAGATTTGGTCCCCTGAAACCTGTAGGATTGACCAATCCCCATGATCCGGAAAACAAACCACATGCGGTTGTTCAACTGCGCCAGGATAACGCCTATGGTACGTTATGGAACATGGTGGGATTCCAGACGAAACTGAAATATGGGATGCAAAAAGAAATCTTTCAAATGATCCCCGGGCTCGAACAGGCGCAGTTTGCCCGCCTTGGAGGCCTGCATCGCAATACGTTTCTGAACAGCCCCAAGGTACTGGATGCAAATCTGCGCCTGAAATCCGACCCGAGACTTCGTTTCGCGGGCCAGATCACCGG
>JBPCWG010000551.1:0-7037 GCA_051009705.1 Methyloligellaceae bacterium
GATCATTATCCCGCACCCTTCAAGCTGATCGAACTGTTCCGGGACTACGGTGACAATTACGACCGCATGGCGGCAGCCGAAACGGTGGAATTCGCACCGCTCATGATTAGCGAAACGTCTAAAAATTTACGCCGGGTGTTCCATCTGTCAGAACAGCTCAAAGCCCAGGCCCTCAGGGATGCATTCAAACCCTTGCGTGTCCACGTTATCGGTGCCGGGACCATGGGAGGCGATATCGCCGCCTGGTGTGTCGTCTGCGGTATGCAGGTATCGCTACAGGATATGTCCGTTGAACAGGTGGAAAGTGCCCGCGTCCGTGCCAAGAAGCTTTTTCGAAAGCGTTTGAAGAAAAAGGTCGCGGTCGAGGCCGCGATGGATCGTCTCGTCGCCGATGTTTCGGGCAAACACGTAAACCGAGCCGACGTGATCATTGAAGCTATTGTTGAAAATCTGGAGATCAAGCAGAAGGTCTTCAAGGGGCTCGAAAACCAGATTAAACCGGGGGCCGTGCTGGCGACCAATACGTCGTCCCTGAAACTTGAGGATATTGCCGAACCCCTGCAAAATCCCGAACGCTTGATCGGACTGCATTTCTTTAATCCCGTAGCGCAACTGCCGCTGGTGGAGGTTATTCACGGCGAAGAAACGAGCCAGGAAGAAATCGACAAGGGTGCGGCTTTTGTCACGGCCATTAAAAAATTTCCGCTGATAACCAAGAGCTCTCCCGGTTTTCTCGTCAACCGGGTGCTGGCGCCTTATATGTTCTCGGCCATGGATCGCTATCAATCGGGAGTCCCCCGGGAGAAGATCGATCAGGCGGCACTGAAATTCGGTATGCCCATGGGGCCGCTGGAACTTTGTGACGTGGTTGGCCTGGATATCTGTCAGAAAGTCGCCGAAATTCTAGGTTTCACGCCGAGCGATGAAAGCGAAGTGACGCGTTTGGTCAAGAATGGCAAGCTTGGTAAAAAAACCGGTGAAGGATTCTATGTCTGGAGTGATGGTAAGCCTGAAAAAGAAGACGTCACCTTCGCAGACGAGGAACTGGATGAACTCGGACTGGAACTCATCAAACCGTTGCTTGAAGAGTGTAAAAAATGCCTCGACGAAAAGATTGTTGAAAATGAAGACATGGTCGATGCAGGTGTCATATTTGGAACCGGGTTTGCACCGTTTCGAGGTGGGCCGTTGCATTTTCGATCCTCCCTCGCGGGGATTAAACTGATATCCCAGTCGGCAGCGGAATAAGCGGCTTCAAAGAATTTGTCTTCCAAGGAGAACGATATGAGCGAGAATGCGATGCGGCGCGTGGCCATCATCGGCGGGGTGCGGACACCCTTTTGCCGGTCTTATACCGGTTATTCGGATATATCGAATCTTGAATTGCTGACAACCGCGCTGGATGGGCTTGTCGAAAAGTTTAATCTGAAAGATGTTCATATCGACGAAGTTGTCGGTGGAGCGGTGGTCACTCATTCGAAAGACTGGAATCTTGCCCGGGAAGCCGTTGTGGGCTCAAAACTGGCGCCAAGCTCTCCAGGTGTAACGATGATGCAGGCTTGCGGAACCTCTCTTCAGGCAGCATCGGGGATTGCGGCCAAGATCGCCACCGGAGAAATTGAATGCGGGATTGCCATGGGGTCGGACACGATTTCCGATGCCCCTATTGTCGCCAAGAAAAGATTCGCAAAGCGACTGACAGATATGAGCCGGGCCAAAAGCGTCGGCGGAAAAGTCAAGCAGCTCAAGGGTTTTAGTTTTGGTGAAATTCTGCCTGTTCCGCCAAGTGTGGCAGAGCCACGAACCGGCTTGTCGATGGGGCAGCACTGCGAGCTTATGGCTCAGAAGTGGCAGATCCCACGGGATCGTCAGGACTTGCTTGCCTTCCAGAGTCACAAGAAGGCAGCTGCCGCCTATGATGAAGGTTATATGGACGATTTGCTCGTACCTTGTGCAGGCGTGTTCCGGGACAACAATCTGCGTGCGGATATTGATCTTGAAAAAATATCCACCCTCAAAAATGCCTTTGAAAAATCCAGTAGCGGCTCATTGACCGCCGCCAACTCCACTCCGCTCACCGACGGCGGCTCCTGTGTTTTGCTGGCGAGCGAAGACTGGGCCGAAAAACACAATCTGTCGGTACAGGCTTATTTGACATTCAGCCAGCATGCGGCCCTTGACTTCGTTTCCGGCGAGGGGCTGCTAATGGCACCGACAATTGCCGTATCAAATTTGCTCAAGCGGGCCGGTTTGACTCTCCAGGATTTTGATTTCTATGAAATCCATGAAGCGTTTGCTGCCCAGGTCCTGTCGACATTGAAAGCCTGGGAATCGGAAGAGTACTGCCGTACTGTGCTGGGGCGCGACAAAGCCATGGGGTCTATCGATCCCGAGAAAATGAACGTTAAGGGATCGAGCCTCGCCGTCGGTCACCCCTTTGCCGCGACAGGTGCTCGAATCCTGGCTAACCTTGCGAAACTGGTCAGTCAAAACGGTGGGCGCGGGCTAATTTCCATTTGCACGGCCGGAGGTATGGGAGTTGCCGCGATTGTCGAAAGTGGCGTCAAAACCGCTGAGCCGGAAGTTGCATCCAAGCTTGTGCAGGATGACACGCCCGCACCTTCGCAGCTCAACTGATTATTGAAGCCAATAGCATTCATTCTGCTTCGGCGCGGAGCTCTTTCTTGGACAGCTTGCCGATGATCGTCTTCGGGAGCTCTTCGCGAAATTCTATCTCTGCAGGAATTTCGAGATTCGAAAGCTTTGGCTCCAAAAACTCCATTATTTCTTTACTTGTGGCTTGCTGACCCGGTTTTAGTTTTATGAAGGCTTTCGGCGCTTCTCCCCGGCGTTCATCAGCGATACCGACGACGGTAACTTCTTCGACAGCAGGGAATTCATAGACTGCCTCTTCGATACGGCGCGGATAGATATTGAAACCGGAACTGATAATCAAATCCTTGATGCGGTCGACAATGAAAGTAAAACCTTGGTCGTCCATGTGTCCGACATCACCGGTACGGAAAAATTCGCCGACAAAACTGTTTTTCGTTTCCTCCGGTTTATTCCAGTATCCGGACATAACCTGCGGACCTGAAATGCAAATCTCACCGTTCTCGCCAAGTGGCATCTCCTTAGTCGGATCCTCCAGCGAACGAATGGACACAATTGTGCCCGGGACGGGTATGCCGATGGAATTTTCTTTAACCGCCCCTTCCATGGGATTAACGGTTGCGACCGGTGATGTTTCCGAAAGCCCATAGCCTTCGACCAGGCTGCAGCCAGAAATCTTTTCAAATCCGGTTTTTACTTCCAGGGGAAGTGCGGCACCGCCACTGATACAAAATTTCAGGCTGGAGAAATCCGAAGACGCCATTTTGGGATGATTCATCATCGCGTTGTAGAGTGTCGGAACACCGGGCATGATCGTCGGTTTCAGCCGATTGATGAGCTTTATAGCTTCATCCAGATCAAAGCGCGGCATCAGAATGAGTTCCGCGGCCATTGTCGTCCCGTAATTCAGGACCGTGGTCATCGCGAAGACGTGGAAAAACGGCAGAATGCCCATGACCCTTTCCTGCCCTTCAACCATATCGGTTGCCCACATACAAATCTGCTTAACGTTGATGCTCAAATTGGCATGGCTGAGCATGGCCCCTTTCGGCGTCCCCGTTGTTCCGCCCGTATATTGAAGAACAGCGAGATCCCGATGCGGATCAATATCCTCCGGTGTGAACCGGCCATCATTGGCGATCAGATCGGCTTCACGGATAACTTTGTCGGAACCCGGAGAATTCGGCAAATCGGATAGTTCACTGCGTTTCAACAACCGGAACAGCAATTTTTTGACTCCCGGCAGAAGGTCGGCAAAGGAGCAGACAATGGTCCTTTTCAGAACCCCGGTGTCGAGAAGCGCTTCGACTTTGTCACAGAGCATCTTCAGATCCAATGTCACGAGAATGTCGGTTTCGCTGTCCCGGACCTGGAATTCGAGCTCTTCTACGGCATAGAGGGGATTATAATTAACCACGACGCCGCCGATTTTCAAGACAGCGAAATAAAATATGATGAAAGTCGGCGAATTTGGCAAAAACAAACCCACTTTCTGGCCCTTGCCGATGCCCAGCTTCTGGAGCCCGTGCGCGACATGGTTGATGCGCTCGCCGATTTCCCTATAGGTAAGCTTTGCTCCCAGAAAGTTTGTGCAAATATTTGCAGGATTGGATTGGATTGCTTGGTCCAGAGGCGCAAACAAGGTTCGCGGTTCGATGGTCTGATCCCAGACTACCCCTTCGGGATAATCCTTAAGCCAGGGATAGTCAGCCGCATTTCCGGTTCCGTCTCTGTCAATCTCGAAATTTTCTGTGTCTTGAGATTGTTTGTCTGTCATGATAAACCCCAAATTTAATAAATTCGAAAATCAATTTGTTTGAACAGGTCGTGTGATATTTATGCACGGTAGATCAGTTTCAGTCGGTCAAATGCCTTTTGTTTGAAGCGTCAAACTGTAGCACAGAATGCACGAATTTGAGGGGAGATTTTGCGGAATTGGGCGGATTTTTCACCCGATTTATGAATTGCAGATAAAAAATATCGGGATAACTTTAACGTTAATTCACAAATATCCCCGGAAATATTGCAATTGTGCGAATAATGCCGATGTCGTTCCTGCTGGACTTGTGCGGTAACTGGGATTATTGGATGTCCGGAAGGTGAATGTGAATGTTTACGATACCCCTAGCAAAAATCCAAATACGGGGGTAGGGAGACAAAAATGGACGAAGTGGCCACAAAGATTGTTGACATTTTGAAAAAAAATATGAAGGACCCTCCTGAGACAGTGGGGCTGGACACGCCATTGAGCGATCTGGATATTGAATCCCTTGATCTCGCGGTTATCGTGTTCGATATTGAAGATACCTTCGGAATTGAAATACCGTACAACGCTAACGAAGAAGTTGAAGATTTTGCGACTGTCGGTTCTGTTGTCGACAAAGTGAAGGCGATAATGGCGGAATCAGGCACGTCAGGTGCCGCGGCTTAATTTGATATATTTACTATCGTTTAGATCACTAATTTCAGAGAACCTCTTTTTGAGGTAGCAAATCCCTATGACAAATGTAAATGGTGCCCGCCGCGTTGTCATCACCGGCATGGGTGTCGTCTCCGCTATCGGTATCGGACAGGACGCCTTCTGGGACTCCCTGAAGAACGGCAGATGTGGAATCGGCGAAGTTGAAGGTTTCGATACCAGTGAACTTCGGTGCAAGATAGCCGCCGAGGTCAAGGACTTTGATCCCAAGATTCATGTCAAAAGCCGGGCCGTCCAGCTTGGAGACCGTTATTCACAGTTCGCAGGCACGGCCGCCGAAGAAGCCGTTGAGCAGTCGGGAATAACCGTCCCCTTTGAAGATCCTTATCGGGCTGCGGCCATCGTCGGTTCCGGTATCGGCGGGTTGACGACATTGGAAGACGCCTATCACGGACTTTTTGCCGAAGGGAAGAGAGCAACCCACCCGCTGACACTACTGAGGGCTATCGGGAGTTCCGCTTCCGCCCACGTTAGTATTGAATATGGCATCAAAGGTCCGACATTTGGTGTCGTGAGCGCCTGTTCAACAGCAACTCATGCCATCGGGCTGACCTATCAGATGATACAGTCGGGCATGGTTGACAGCGGTGTTGCAGGGGCCACGGAGGCTTCACTTTGTCTTGGCGCCACGCGCGCCTGGCAGGCCCTGCATGTTCTGAGCGAGAAAGGTCTATTTCCGTTCTCGAAGGAAAGAAACGGAACGGTTCTCGGAGAGGGCGGCGGCGTTCTGGTGCTTGAAGAACTGGAATACGCCAAAGCTCGCGGTGCAAATATAATCGCCGAAATCAAAGGGTTCGGAACGACATCGGATGCTGCCGATATGGTCAATCCGGATATTGACGGGGCGTCCGGGGCTATCGAGCAGGCTATGGCACAAGCCGGTCTCTCAGCATCGGACATCGACTATATCAATGCCCACGGAACGGCGACCACAATCAATGATGTGAATGAAACGCAGGCCCTGAAGAAAGTCTTCGGCAAAGCCATCAACGATATTCCCATTTCCTCGACCAAATCTATGCACGGGCACTGTCTTGGCGGCGGCGGCGCCGTTGAGTCCATTGCTTGCCTTCTCGCCATGCAGAACAATTTCGTTCCGCCGACCGTCAATCTCAACGAGGCTGATCCGGAATGTGATCTTGACTATATTCCCAACCAGGGGCGGGAAAAAGAAGTGAATTATACAGTATGTAATTCATTTGCCTTCGGTGGGCTAAATGCGGTCCTGGTCTTTGGTCCGGATCCCTCATGATCCTTTAGCGCATTGGTTTCTTTGCGATTGCGCGGCAGGCCATCGCCCATCGGCTTTGTTCCCCGATTCAACTATTGCAGAAACTTCAACCGCTACAAAAGTCCGTTCTGGCGAAAACTATAGTGATGGTTGCGGCAGACAATCAAATGATCATGGATGACAATATTCAGTGATTTTGTGGCTTCGATAATTTTTTTCGTCATTTGAATATCGGCCTGAGAGGGGGCTGGGTCTCCCGACGGATGGTTGTGTACCAGTATCAGAGCCGTTGCTGAAAGCTCGAGTGCCCGGCGAACTATTTCACGCACGTAAACAGGCGTGTGATCGACGGTCCCTTGTTGCTGGCATTCATCAGTTATCAGCCGATTGCGTTTGTCCAGGAAGAGTATGCGAAACTGCTCGCGGGTTTCATGGCCCATGACGTTGGCACAATAGTCTAGTACTTTGTCCCAGGAACCGAAGACAGGACTGGATTCGATCTCACGGCGTTTTAACCGGTTGGCAGCGGCCCTTATCAATGCGATTTCCTGCGCAGCACTTTTCCCAATCCCGGGGACTTCGCGCAGAAGGTGTTCCGGAGCATGTATAACAGCCGGGAGATTTTTAAATTTCTTAAGCAGGGCTTTTGCCAGAGGTTTTGTATCCCTGCGGGAAATGGCCCGAAATAGAACCATTTCAAGCAGTTCATAGTCG
>JBPCWG010000552.1:0-5439 GCA_051009705.1 Methyloligellaceae bacterium
CTGCGATATCCGCCACCACAGTGGCCACAAATGTATCAATTGCATCGGACAGTAAACCATCATTCGTTATGCGGGTTATAGCTAAGCCGCCGGACCAGTCCGTTTCAATCCGGCGCTGACGGCGTGCTTGCTGCTGTGCCTGGCTTTCGCGGTCCCGGAGAGATAGGCGATCGGCGATTGTTTCCGGCGATGCAATAATCTCTATGACCCGAAGATTTTCGAACTTCAAGCGGGCATCCGCAATTATAGTTCTGGAAATATTAGCGATGACATGCAATCCGTTCCCGACCATACCCGTTATTTCTTCGTCCAGGCCATAGTAAAGTCCATGGGCTTGCCAGTGCAATGCAAACTGATTTTCTGTCTGGCGAAATTTGAATTCTTCCAGCGTCAGTGCCATGTGGTTTTCACCACCAGCATCCGCTGGTCGGGTGATGAAACGCCGTGGAAAATAAAACAGTGAATTATCAAGACGGGATTGAGCACCTTCCAGAATCGAGTCCTTGCCGACCCCGCTCCTGCCGACAACAGCTATAAATGTTCCGATTTTGACACTCAAAATATTCGAGCCCTGTTTCATGCCCCATTCAGGCAATTCGCTGTCCATCACGCCAGACTTCCAGAACACTCGGGATTGCACCATTCTTTCGGAATCGAACAAAGTCTGCTTTTTTTCCCGGGACAAGTTCTCCCCTATCCGTGAGACCAACCCGATCTGCCGGATTTTTTGTAACAGTAGCGATGGCTTCCGGTAACGATATGGACTCAGTTTTTTCTTCGAGCAGGATTGCGCCATAGAGGAGCGCGAACGGAACATAGTCGCTGGACAAAATATCGAGCATTTTACGGTCAGCCAGTTCTCTGGCCGAAACATTACCGGAATGGGATTTTCCACGAACAACATTTGGAGCGCCCATGAGTATTGCCAGATTGGCACTATGTCCTGCAGTCGCCGCTTCCAGAGTTGTCGGGAACTCGGATATGACGATGCCTTCGTCGATAGCCTCTTCGATATGCTCCAGTTTCGCATCATCATGACTTGCGAGAGGCACTTCCAATTCACGGGCGAGTTTAACGACCTGTTTCCTGTTGACCGCCGCATATTGCTCATGATCCCGCCGACGTGATTTCATATACATTTCAAGCTCGTCTCTGGTGAACCCATACTTGCCCTGGTAGTAAGTTCGATAAGTCTCAAGGTCCGTGAACTGACGTTGACCCGGTGTATGATCCATCACGGAAAAAAGACCTGTCCGGGAATTCGCTGCAAATTTTTCGACGCGATCCATCAAATCTGCGCAAGAAACTTCACAGCGCCAGTGAAGAAAATGATCTACCTGTAGTCGCCCCTCGGAATATATTCTGTCGAGTTCCATGGACATGTCATTGAGCAGAGTCTCCGAACGAGATTCTGAACTGATATGACCAACACTGAGGGAATCAAACACTGTTGTAATTCCCGCAGCAGCAATCTCCCGGTCGTGGTTGATGACAGCCGAATTTACCGGCCAATATGATTTCGGACGAGGCATGATGTGGCGTTCGAGATTGTCCGTGTGCAGCTCTACAAGTCCGGGAATTAGATAATCACCCTCAAAATCCAGTGCAGCGGGTTGCGATAGCGAACCCTCACTAACGTCGTGGATGCGGTTGCCATGAACTGAAAGCGAGCCTTCGAGGACTTGATCCGACAGGACGATCTTTGCATTGGTAATATTGATTTCACGCATGAGAGCCCCCATCCTGTACTGAAATATCAATGTCCCGGGTTCCGAGAATTTTTCTATCGTTCGCGTCATGGAAAATTCCCACAATCGCGTTTCCTGCATTCCTGAGTTGTACAATCATATCCAATACCGTCCGGCGATTGTCGGGATCCAAAGAGGCGGTAGGTTCGTCAAACAAGGTCAGTTTTCGGGGAGCCGAGAGAGCACGGGCGATATTCACCCGCTGTTGCTCACCTCCGGAAAACGTCAAAGGTGACAAGGCGAACAGCTCTTCCGGTATTCTCAGCCTATCGAGAAGCGCGGCGGCCTTTCGCCGCGCTGAGTCTTCAGACTCTCCCAATTCGATGGCTGGTTCAGCAACAATATCCAGTGCCGGAACGCGGGGAATGACACGTAAGAACTGAGAAACATAACCAATCATCGAATTGCGCAAACTCAGTATTTCACGGGGTGCGGCGCATGTAATATCAAGCCACTGGTCGTCATAGAAACATTGAATGGATCCTCCATCGACGCGATAGGTTCCATAAATTGCCTTGAGCAATGTACTCTTGCCAACTCCCGACGGTCCGCAAAGGGCAACGATTTCTCCTTCGTTTATTTCCAAACTAAACCCGCGGAGAACGTCTAGGATCGCTCCATTCTGGTTATGGAGTACGAATTTCTTTTGCAGCTTATTTATTTTCAGAATCGGTTTCATGGATCTTCACTAGACTTGCAAAATGGAGGAAACCAGGAGCTGGCTGTAGGCACTCTGAGGGTCTTCCAGCACTTGGTCCGTCAAACCTTCTTCGATTATTTCTCCATGTCGCATGACGACTAACCGGCTGGACAGTAGCCGGGCAACGGCTAGATCATGGGTCACAATGACGACAGACAGTCCATATTTTCTAACAAGGCTTCGAATAAGATCGAGTAATCGTGCCTGAACCGATACGTCGAGTCCACCGGTTGGCTCGTCCATAAATACCAGCTTCGGCATTGATACAAGATTGCGTGCTATCTGCAGTCGTTGCTGCATTCCCCCGGAATAGGTCGACGGCAGATCATCGATACGCGAGCTATCTATTTCAACGGCTTCCAACCACTTCACGGCCTCACCTCTGATTTTTCCGTAATGCTGCCAATGATTGGCCATCAGACGTTCACCAATATTTGCACCCGCAGATACGCTCATGCGTAATCCCAGATGAGGATGTTGATGAATTAATGCCCATTCAGTCCGCTGCATCCGGCGCAATGCCGGCTCATCAAGTGTGCTGAGATCAACCCGGCGACCATCATCCGGGTGATAGTGGATTGATCCCTCATCAGCCGACTGGAGGCCGGCCACACATTGCAGCAGCGTTGTTTTACCGGACCCGCTCTCGCCGACGATACCCAGGACTTCTCCCGGCCACAAATCGAGCGAAATTCCGCTGCACGCCATCGTCGTGCCGAAACGCTTTGTTAGATTTCTCACAGAAAGTAGGGGCGCTGTCATTCTGCTGCCTCCTGTTGTTCTATCTGGCGTTTTGAACAGAAATCCGTGTCAGAGCACACAAACATGCGTCCACCCTTGTCATCTGTAATAACTTCATCCAGGAAACTGTCTTTCGCACCACAGAGAGTACAGTTCGCTGTCCACTTCTGGACTTCGAAAGGATGATCTTCAAAGTCTAAACTGACGACCTTCGTATAGGGCGGCAAGGCGTAGATCCGCTTTTCCCGACCCGCCCCGAAGAGCTGTAGAGCTGCACAATTGTCCATCTTGGGATTGTCGAATTTCGGTGTCGGCGAAGGATCCATGACATAACGACCTTCGATACGAACTGGATAGGCATAAGTGGTGGCTATATGACCGTTCTGGGAAATATCCTCATAAAGCTTCACATGCATGAGCCCATAGTCTTCAAAGGCATGCATCTTTCGCGTTTCTGTTTCACGGGGTTCCAAGAAACGCAACGGTTCGGGAATGGGGACCTGAAACACAAGGATCTGGGATTCGGAAAGAGACTTCTCGGGAATACGATGCCGCGTTTGAATAACTGTCGCCGTACCGGTCTCGCTCGTCGTGGCTATTCCGGCGGTCTTTCTGAAAAAATTTCGGATCGACACGGCATTGGTCGTGTCATCTGCTCCCTGATCAATGACTTTCAGAACATCATCTGGTGTCAGAATGGATGCAGTGACCTGTACGCCGCCAGTTCCCCATCCATAGGGCATGGGCATTTCACGACTGGCAAACGGCACCTGATAGCCTGGAATGGCAACGGCTTTGAGCAAGGCCCGTCGTATCATTTTCTTGGTCTGTTCATTGAGATAGGCAAAATTATATCCGAAGTCCGGTGTTGATGCCGGTTCTGTACTCATTCGGCAGCATCCCTTCCTGTTTCCTCCTGCTCTCGCCGCATTCGACGGACGAGTTCAAGTTCGGATTGAAAATCGACATAGTGCGGAAGCTTTAGATGCTCCACAAACCCAGTTGCTTGCACATTGTCGCAATGGGACAGGACAAACTCCTCATCCTGGGCAGGTGCGACCCGGTCTTCTCCCAACTCTTCTGCACGCAGGGACCGGTCTATTTGTGCCATCGACATGGCCTTCCGCTCGCATGAACCAAATGCAAGTCCATAGCCTCGGGTAAACTGGGGGGGCGTCGTCTTTGACCCTTTAAACTGGGTAACCATTTCACACTCGGTAAGATCAATCTCGCCGATTTCGATGGCAAATCCTAGCTCTTCCGGAACAAATTCGACACTTGTCGCACCCAATCTAATCTCACCCGCAAAAGGATGATTTCGTCCGAACCCGCGTTGCGTTGAATAACCGAGAGCCAGCAAAAATCCTTCATCACCCCGAGCCAGATTTTGCAGCCGCTGGGCTCTGTCAACGGGGAATGACAAGGGATCGCGCGTTATATCTCCGGGTTCTGTTTCGGGATCCTCCCCGGCGCTTAGTGCAGGTTCCATCAAACCTTCACCGCACAACAGATCAAGAACGTGTGGCATATCGCCGTCAATAGGCTCGGCGCTCGGGGCTTTCTCAACTTCCAATTCACTTTCCAGATCATGATCCATGAGCCGATGAGTATAGTCAAATGTTGGACCCAGCACCTGCCCGCCAGGCAAATCCTTATAGGTTGCCGAAACCCTGCGCGTGATTGTCATGCTGCCAGTATCGATGGGGAGGGAATATCCAAAACGCGGCAACGTCGTGCGACATGCCCGAACGAGAAATATGGCTTCGATCATGTCGCCCCGCGATTGCTTGATTGCCAGTGACGCGAGCGAACGGTCATAAAGTGACCCCTCGGTCATCACCCGGTCCACAGCAAGAGTGAGCTGCTCTCGGATCTGTTCTGTTGAGAGTTCGGGAACATCGGGGTCCCCCCGGCGTGTCTCCGCCAAGAGTCTGTGTGCATTTTCAATGGCCTTTTCACCACCTTTGACAGCCACATACATTATGCAATCCTTTCAACTCTGACAGAGCGAGGCAGGGCTGCGACTTGATGGCCGGAAGTGAATATAACATCGAGCCCCAGGGGAAACATATTTTGATTAATAGCCTGCCATTCCCAGAAATTATTCCCCAATCCCTTCACGCCGAATTCCTGCGTGTCCTTTATTCCCGGTCCCTTGAGAATGGAATTGATCTCGGCTTCAAATCCGTCAACTTGTAGAATCAGAGTTGTAGAGCAATCCGGATAATCAGGGGTACCAAGATTGAACTC
>JBPCWG010000553.1:0-6828 GCA_051009705.1 Methyloligellaceae bacterium
ACCTTGTTCTGTTTGCCCGATTTTTTCAGGAACGTATAATCTTTGAGGCTGAGATAGCGGCCCTGCAGATCCGATTCCCCGGAACCCGTACGTGCGGGGATCATGCTAGTCGTACCCAGTTGCACGACGATTTCGTCGATGTAGGGAAGTTGTTGTCCCTGATCGTCGATCCGGTGGTAATAGGGATTGCGCTTGAAGACGAATCGATCAGCCGGTGGCTTGGTCGTATTGATCCATGGCTGCAGGGTAGGCTGTTCCGGATTGTCGGCACGATAGTACCGATCTTTGCGGAAATGGATTTTCGCCCAGTTCTTGTACCCCTTGTCCTTGACGATGGCCGCAATTTTTTCCGCGTTCCCATGATCCATGTGAAACTGCTTGAGATAGTGTGCAGGCCGGAAAATCGCTGCCGGGCGCGAGCCGGCGAGCCAGATGAGGAAATCATTGTTCGGTTTGTCCCAGCTGTAACGTACCGTGTGCTTATCGATGACTTCGAATTTTGCCGGATTGCCATCTACGGTCATGGTTCGCGGTGGTCCACCAGGAGACAGGGTACTATTGTTGGCGACATCTTCCCAATAGTAACGGAAATCCTCGGCCGTAAATGGATGGCCATCGGACCATTTGTGACCTTTTCTGATGTGGAATGTGAATACCTTATTCTCTTCGACGTCGACGGCACGAAGGAGATTCGGTTCAATCTCCAGTTCCGGGGTAAATGTCACGAGGCGCGCATAACCATAGACGGTGACCATGCGCGTATCTTTCTGCTTACCCATCAGCAAGCGAAGCTTGCCGCCATATTTGCCGGTTTTTTTCTTTGCAGATTTGAAATCAATTTTCTGATATTCCGAAGGTACCCGTTCCGTCAGCGGCGGTATTTTGCCGGCCTTGACCATTGCATCCAGCATTGGCGACTGCTTGAGGGTTGCCGAAGCAGATGCTCCGGGAGACCAACCCGTCAGGGCCGCAGCGACCAGCAGGACGGTTAATCCGGAAAAGATTTTGACTAAGTACTTCACATTATTTCTCCTGCGGTTGTACCGCTTTCGGCCAATACAAAATGGTCATCTCCAATGTCGATCATCTGCATCGTTTCACCCGGCGCGAACGCATAAGGTCGGGGCCACAAAGCTGGGTTTGTTGCTTCGGTTTGTGTAATGTTATCAAAGTCTAATTTGCGATCCAAGTCTGCATATGGCACCGCAGACATCAGAGATTTGGTGTAATGGTGCACCGGATTGCGGAACAGAACCTCCCGCGGTGCAGCTTCGACGATCTTTCCCTTGCACATCACCAAAATTCGGTCCGCGATATAGTCCACGACGGCGAGATTATGGGAAATGAATAGGTAGGTCAGACCGAAATCCTTCTGCATGTCTTTGAGAAGGTTTAGGATCTGCGCCTGAATGGAAACGTCGAGGGCCGAGGCCGGTTCATCGAGAATCAACAGTTCGGGGTTCAGGGTAAGGGACCGGGCCAGGGAAATGCGCTGTCTCTGGCCTCCTGAAAAGCTGTGGGGATAGCGGTTTAAAAATCGCGGATCCAGACCTACCTGCCGCATCATCATTTCAACATGCTGCTTATGACTTTCGCGATCGCCTATACTATGAATGATGAGAGGTTCGCGTATGATATCAAATACGGTCATGCGCGGATTGAGGGATCCAAACGGGTCCTGAAATACCATGCCGATGGATCGGCTGAGACTGAGATCATGGGCATCGGCCTGGGTGATATCGGTAGTTTCGCTGCCGCGTGTAAAAAGAACTTCACCACTATCTGCCCGCATTGCCCGGGTAATGATTTTACTCAGTGTGGTTTTCCCGCATCCGGATTCTCCAACCAGCCCCAAACTTTCTCCCGGACGAATTTCGAAGGAGACATCGTCAACCGCAATGTTCTCGATAGTCGCTCCCAAACCGAACAAACCACCTTTTTTCGTCGTGAATGACTTGACCAGTTGGTTTATCTTCAGGATAGGCTGTGTTTGTTCGGCGATAGATTCATTCGTGAAGCCCGCTTCCATGTCCGGTGTTTGCATCGGTATGCGTTCGATCTCCCTGAGTGGCACAAGGCGCTCACCGGGTTTCATATCGAAATGTGGAACGGCCCCGAGCAGCGCATTGAGATATTTGTGTTGTGGGTTCTGGAAGATGGATTCGACACTGCCACTTTCCATAATCTCACCGTGAAACAAGACCACGACTTCATCGGCGATGTTGGCGACGACACCGAGATCATGGGTGATGATCAAGACAGCCATACCCAGCTCGTCTTGCAGATTTTTCATCAGTTTCAATATTTGCGCCTGAACTGAAACGTCCAGTGCCGTCGTCGGTTCATCGGCTATTAGAAGAGCCGGCCGACAAACCAGAGCCATGGCAATCATCGCCCGCTGCCGCAAGCCGCCGGACAATTCAAACGGATAGCGTTTTATGGCCTGGTCCGGTTGTGGGAAACCGCAGATCCGCAGCATGTCGACGACAAGCTCCATGCCCTTCGTATGCGAGATGTCCCGGTGCAGAAACAATGCCTCTGAAATTTGATCGCCAATTGTATGGAACGGCGACAGAGACGTCATGGGTTCCTGGAAAATCATGGAAATGCGACCGCCGCGAATATTCCGATATGCCGGACTGTTGCGGTCAAGGGCGGCCAGATCCACCGGCATTTCGTCCGTGGTCGGATCGTTGAACAGGATTTCACCTGACTTGATTTCCGCAACATTGGGAAGCAAGCCCATAATCGCCTGGGAAATGACTGATTTTCCGGCACCGGATTCTCCAACCAGAGCCACTGTCGATCCCGGGACAATGGAAAAGGAAACACCTTTGATAATAGAGAGTGAGCCGCCGTAAAGCTTAAAATCGATATGCAGATTGCGGACATCTATCAGAGCCTCAGACCCTTTTGGGTCGGCTTTCTGGCGCTCTTGAATTTGCACGTCCATTTTACAAATCAGTACTCGCGGACCTGTGGTTTCAAATTTGGAACCTGAAACACGTTTGGTTTCCTACCCCCCACTTTATAAATTATCCCGAACCACGGGTAGAGCGAAACAAAAAACGTCCGATTGTTTGGTTAATTATGCCGCTCAGGCCGCCGATGTGACGCTTTCAACACGACCAACCTTATCGGCGCCTTGATATTCCTCCTCATCGGCTGAACAAATTACGATATGCACGCGCTCACTGCGTCCCGTATTGATGGCCGTATGATTGCGAAACGCATCCATTTCATAAATACGCCCATCCGCGGGGATATGATGGAATTTGCCTTCATCGCCTTCCATCTCAACGATGAAGCAGTCGGGTTTTGTCTGTACCGCATAATGGTAACGCCGGGTGGAATCCGCATGAATTGACAGGCTCGATTTAGGTCGCATAAGCATGATACGAACGCGTCCGCAGGTAAAAGGAAGCTTTTTCAATAGTTCTTCGACCGGACCATCTTTGAACGGTTCATTGACGACGTTGTATTCGGACTCACTCGTATCTTCAGGGCGCCAGCCTATGGAATCGGTCAGGGGATCTTTGGCTCCCGGCCGCGAAGTCACTGAGAGTTGACCGTGCTCTCGCAGTTTGGGAAATAGTGGTTCTATGACGGCACGAATTTCATCGATATCGTGGGTCACGTCGGTCGGTCGAAACATTGTGGCCTCCTTGAACAGGAAAACATTACGATTGTGAACAAAATTGTTCGTGATCACCTCACAAATTTATCACGAAAATCGCCAATTTCGTTAACAATATCATGAGCTACACTGAGGTTTAGGCATTTCACTTCAAAAGTTCAACAA
The DNA here is from genome assembly GCA_051009705.1 of Methyloligellaceae bacterium. GTDB lineage: Bacteria > Pseudomonadota > Alphaproteobacteria > Rhizobiales > CAYWUX01 > JANQOC01. Next base: position 3,803 of record JBPCWG010000553.1, read on the forward strand.
GCATCTTATTGTAATTGTCTTCAAACCGGCAATTCTAAGCAGCAAATTGATCCCAGCCCGGGTAAATTGCCGCACTTATATACACTATGTAAGAACAGCGACCGTTTAATTGAATGTATATGACAGTAACGAACAAAAAAAAAACCGAGATCTGGTTGAATCCCACGGATCAGTTTCAGCAGGATCCGCCCGACCTTGTTCTTAAACAGATAAGCGAAGCGGACGGTCTTGCGATCTGGAGGGCGCATCTATGGCCGGGCCGCGAGAAAATTCGTGCGGTTTCATCGATGACCTGGGATCATGAAACCAAGCAAAAGGGTATTGATACCTCTCTCTATAAAAGGGTTCAGGCGAAGTTTTTTGCCCTTTGCGACTGCCGGGGCGAAGTTGTCGCACTTGCCGCTGGCCATCCCATCGATGAAACCTATTATCGCACCCGAGGAATCTGGGTTTCAGAAGATTATCGCGGCCTCGGACTGATCATTTCAGTTTTGTGGGCGGTATTACGGGATGCCGCGGATCAGGGGTGTTCCATTGTCTGGACATTGCCGCGCAAACAGGCACTGAACGCCTATGTGCGTGCCGGTTTCAAGCAGGATTCGGAATTCTTTGATGAAGACGTGCTTTACGGTCCGAATTGCTATGCGATTTGTACATTGGATTCAGAAATGATCGCCGAGATTAATGGCGAGACATAATGGCATGGAAATATCTTACTGATGGACTTCGTTCAATGCGATCGTCTGTGGAAATGTCAGCGATCTTCCCTCATTTCAATTTCCGATCTTCCCTCATTTTAATTTCCAATGTCCCGGGGTAGATCGCGCGCACGTTCCACGAGAGCAACTTCGAGAGGTTCCTCCAGTCCGCGGACCGTCACCGTCTGTCTTTCCTGTTCGGCCAGAGGCAGCGAAACCTGGTACAGCAATGCTGCGGAAACAATGCACTGGCAATTCTTTTCCTTGGTCAGGGCTTCCAGCCGTGCTGCCGCATTGACGGTTCGGCCGATGACCGTGAGAGACGCTGTATTCCTGTAGCCAAGTTCGCCTACCACGAGCGGTCCAAAATGCAGTCCGATACCAATGCGCAGGGGATCGGCGATTTCACTTTCAATGGATGCGTTGACCTCATCCAGGGCAATGTCGATGTCATGTGCCGCGCGCAGAGCCTGGGCACAGCCGGCTTCGGGTCCATCGGTACGGCCAAATACGGCCATCAGCCCGTCTCCCAGATATTTATCGATCCAGCCATTTTCCCGAGTAATAGCCACACCGGCGGATTCAAAAAATCGATTGAGAATAAACACGACGTCGTAAGGCAGCTTGTCTGCGCTCATCTGGGTAAAACCCCGGACATCGAGAAACATCACGGCCAAATTTTGTTCGATACCTTTGGCATCTCCTTCTGTAACCGTACTGACGGGATTAACTTCCGACGGATTGACGATGCGCACCACAGATAGGGGATCACGGGGGCGGATCTGGCAGGCGAGCCGGACATCCGGAGGCGCACCAATACTTTTTAATGTCCGGGCTTCGGCGGCGCTGGGAGGCAGGAACTGTTCATTACCTGAAATGACCCGCACCCGGCAGGTGGAACACCGGGCCCGGCCGCCGCAGACGGACGTATGGGGTACGCGGTGGATGCGGGATATTTCCAGGAGAGTGGGCCCCTGTGGATGAACGACATCCGGACCGGCAACATAGCTGACCTTCACCGGGTTCCGGTAGCGTCGTAATATCTGCCGCCAGAAAAAATATACAAGTGACAGGAGCAGCAGACTGTAAAATACAACGATCGTCACGATGCGCCAATACTGAAGGTCAACTTTTGGTTTTGCGGGCGATCCGTAACCATCACCGTAATCATCACCATAATCGCCACCGGACGCAGGCGTGCCGTAACCGCTGTCATAGCCGTAATTGTCACCGCTACCACTCTTGCCAACAGACGATTGCGAAGTTCCATAATCGTCATAGCCGGTGCTTTCATTTCCCAATGTCCCGGATCCAGAAGTCTCATAACCTGAGGACTCGACCTTCTCCTGCTGGGCGTTGTCCAGAGCCTGACGGCCGCCAACCATGAAGCCCGCCAGGCCGAGAATCGGGATAATCAGCGCCAGAGCAAACATCAACAGGAATGATTTCTGATACCAGTGAGACAGGCGCAGCCAGAAATGCAGTCCAATGCAGGCATGGGTCCAGACGACAATCAATCCCAGGGTTTGAAGTATGGATTTCTCTCCCCAGAGAACTTTCAGTGCCGTTGAATAACGGGTCGGATTGTCGAGGACCAGGCTGAGTATGCGTTGATCAGCTATATGGGGAAAAATAAAAATCGGGATGGAGAGACCCATGACAAGTTGAAATCCCTCCCAAAAGGGCATTCGCAGGGTCGCGCGTTTGGCAAGCTTTCCGAGGGCCAGAAGAACATGTGTCAGCAGACAGAAGGCCAGGAGGGCAGCTATGGGTGGCCAGCGAGTCACGGCGACGCGATAAGATTGCGTAAAGTCCAGGAGTTCAACACTCCACAGGCCGAAGGCATGATTGATGAAGTGAGTGGAGACGAAAGTGAATAAGACCAGACCACAGAATAGGCGTAATTTCTGGTAGGCGTTACCGCGCAGGAGTATCGACATAAAGCCTCGTTCGTACACCCATTCAATGAACCTGAATTCAGGCCGGTATCCTAACGACCGGTTACAAAAAAGACAAAGGAATTGGCGCGTGCGGCAGAACTTGGAAGATTAGCTCCTAGTTCAGTAAATCATAATGTCGGTTTAAACTCGTGAATTGAATAATTCCGAGACATGAAATAATACTGTTGGATACTGCGATTATCATTACAACAATTTTCGGTTAAAACGAAATCTTACATGGTCCAATACGCTTCCGCCCTGGCAACCGCAAATAAATTTGAAGATCTTATCCAAAACTGCGTGTCGGACCTTGGCGATGTCTCTTCCCATACAATGGGATTTGTTTATGTCACAACGGCACTGACTTACCGGTTTGAGCAGGTTGTCG
>JBPCWG010000554.1:0-5434 GCA_051009705.1 Methyloligellaceae bacterium
CCCAAATTCACGGACCTTTTGTCGGGCGCGACACTCTCTATTTCGCAATGCGGTTACAATACCTGTGTCGATATCCTGCAGTCCGGGATCCGGAGCATCGTCGTGCCTTTTGCAACGGGAGGTGAAACTGAACAGACCCAGCGCGGTGAAATCCTGCAAAGCAAAGGCCGCGTTCGGATGATATCCGAGAATGATCTCGACGTTGTAATACTAACCAAAGCGGTACGGGAATTGCTGCAGCAGAAGAATCATCCATTGCCAAACATCGACTTGATGGGTGCTGATAACTCCGCCCGCATTCTTGAGAATTTACTGGACTAGTCTGACTTCCCGTTCTGCATCCCAATGTGTTCAGAATTATTTGCGTCCGATTACCATGAAACGAGAGTATTTTTCCAGATCAAGCTGCCCGGCATAAAGCAAGTCCGTAACGGGAACCTGGTTTTCGAACTGGCGCAGAGACTTCACCGAATTTACGTGCTCGGGAATCTCAAAATAATTATTTGATTGCAGCGCCACGGTCATGCCTTTGGGTATGGTCGCAAACCATCCCGCAAAGTCGTGCAAATGCTCGCAACTCGTATTGACGATAAGATCCGGAATCTTCTTTTTTTGTTTCTTACGTGCCTTGTAGTCAAGCTCATGGATATCGGCGAGTTTGAATTGAAAACGCCCCTTCTCGACCTGAGTGCGATTGAGAGAAAGTGCAATTTCCCGGCAGGAGGGATCGCGATCGATACTCGTAATCTTCTTGATTTTAAAACGCGGGTCATTCAGGAGAAAAGCCGACAACACGCCATACCAACCGGCGAGAACATGAATGCGTTTGATGCGTGGTCCGGCGGTCCGGTATAGTTCATCCACGAGCCATTTCTTGCAGGCCGTCTGCTTTTTGTTCAGGGCGACATCAAGATTTGAATCTGGATATTCCAGGACGGTGTTGCGTATATCGTAGATGAACGGATTTTGATAATAGACCGTCAGTCCGTCGAGCACGTCTTTCATTTTCTGAAAGCCGGGCTCCAGATCGGCACCGAACGCTTCCGGCCATACTTTCCACTTGTTTTTTACATCCATAATGGTTGAGGAACTTCACTCTCTACAAAACAATTGATTTCAGTTCATGAGCAAACGAACCGTTTAATCTTTGCTGTTACCTAAGCGGCATTATTCAGACGTTCAAGGGTCTGGGCCAGATAACCACTTGCACGGCGGGCGACATTAGCGGCAACTTTGGAATCACTCTCGATGAGTTGCAGGAAGACGTCTTTTTCAATCTCAAGGGCTTCGACACGGCTGGATGCTCGACAACTGGCGGTACGCGGAACGGTCGCCAGCAGCGCCGTTTCCCCGAGAAGATCATTCCTCCCGAGCCGCCCGATGATCGTTTCATTTTCCGTCTCGGCACTGGAGAGCACATCAACATCGCCAGACAGTATCAGAAACGCCGTTTCACCTTCATCGCCTTGTCTGACGAGATATTCGCCGGGATCGAACTTAACGCGTCTCGACCCGAAGGCCAGAAGCTTCAAATTGACGGGGCGGACGTCTCGGAACAAGGGGACCCGGGTCAGGGCGAGATATTCCGATGTAATATCGGCACTGGTTTCATCCTCTTCTTCGACCAGCTCTTTTTCCTCCATGACCTCTTCTCCTTGTGGAGAAATGCGGCGTTCGACGCGACCGTTTTTGAGGACCAGGATTTCATCAAAATTATCGCGGACCTCCGGAACTTCTCCAATGATCCATATAAGGGTGAGTTCTGGCAGGAGCTTGAGAATATTCTGCCGGATGATCTCGATGGATTCCTTATCGAGAGCATTGAAGGCTTCATTGATTACCAGGACATCCGGCCGCTTCATCAAACAGCGGGCAACTGCCAGCTTTTGCCGCGCCGCTGTCGGAATACGCTGACCGCCAATGCCGACCTCAACCGATGTTCCGGCAAAGACGACATCTTTGTAGAGATCCAGACGTTTCAGTTCGGCATTCACAAACTCAAATACACGCTGCTCCGCATTGACGCGCTCTCGCGAGATCCGTCCCATGAGAAGATTATAACCGAGGGATAGTTTTTCATTGAAAGCGTTGGGATCAAATATTGCGAGATTGAATTTCTGCTCTTCAGTCGCACGCTCGTGGAACAGTTTCCGGGCAGCCAATATCTGGTCCTGAATTTCGTCCGTTATAAACCCTAGACGATGACGCGCCGTGATCAACTGCATGGTCATCGAGATCATTGTTTTTTGCGTCTTCTTATCGAATTTAATTTCGCTTGGGTTGGCCGACTTGGTCAGAATTTGCTGCAAGTCCGACAGGGTATTTACATCGATAAAGCTGAAATTCTGCAATAGTCCCGGATCGGCCTCCGGATCATTGAACAATTCGTTGACCTGACGGGCAAGCTGGAAACCAATGTCGACAAATTTTGTTTCAAGACCGACATCGTGCAGGACGGAGCGCACAAGGGCATTGTCCCCGAGATTTGCGTATTCAAACTCTTCGGACTTAGGCTCAGCAAATAATATGTTCGCCCCGACTGAGGCGTTGGGATTGTAACGCTCAAAATCATAAGGGTGTATGAGCTGGCTCAATTCCTCATCGGATTGAATTATCTGTACGATTTCTTTTCGTGCGGCGACGATCTTTTCGGGTAGTTCCGGAAACTGCTCGGGATCCACAGGTGACGTCAGGGCCCGCTGAAACAGGAGTTCCTCGAAATCCAGAGCCCGTACGACTTGTGCCCACCATTGCTTCAGTTCGTCATAGTCGCTGAAACGACCCGTAGACAGATCCTTCCAGTCGGCATCGGGATCATAGGGAGAATTCCCCGAATCCGATGCTTCACTAAAGTCATAAGCCTCGGATGAGCGATCGGTCGGGACGTTGTGCAGGATGCCGTACACCGAATTATATTCTATGGTTCCTTCGAATATGTAGGAATCCAAACCCGCATAACCGATGCGGGATCCGAGCGCAGCAAGCGGAATACGCGTCAGATTTGTCTCGCCGATAAGGATATTTCCCGAATTCGGTCGAACACTCTGGGTCAGACAGTTGGCCAGTGCATCCCTGGTCGTTGCGTCGGCGACAAGAGCCAGATGTCCGCCGCTTTTAATCGTAAACGAAACTTCTTCAAGGGCCCGGATACCATCGTCATCAACGACCGTGACATCCTGGAAGGAAATCGGCTCGTTCAGGGGGATGATCTTGTTTTCATCAGGCTCCATCGCCTTTTCATCCATGAGATTGGGGATATCGAAGGCGGAAACGAGGGTCTGGTACTTGATCTGTGCATCGCCCCAGCGCTGGTAGTAGCGCAGCAACTCTTTCCACGGATTGGTCAGATTATTATAAGCTGCGAGCACCGCCACGAGGGCTCCAATTGTCAATCGCCCGTTCAGGATCAGAATACCGCCAACGGAATAAAACAGGAGCGGTGTCAATCGCAGCATGAAGGTATTCAGGAACTTCATGAAAAACTTTAATTTGAAAATCTCGTAGCGGATCAGAAAAAGACCCTGCAGGTGTTTGCTGAAATCCGACAGAGAATAGGTAAAAACATTGTTGCTTCGAACATCCCTGATCCCTGATACGGTTTCACTGATCCGTCCGGACATGGCCCGCGCCCGCTTGACCCGGGTTCGCCCCATGAGGTTGATACGCTTCTGAAGCTTCGGAATGATATAGGCCTGCAGTGGAATCAGGGCCACAGCCGCCAGTCCTAATATGGGATCCTCTTTGAACATGAAAAACAGGACCGTCAGGAGAGTCCCGCCCTGAAATAGGGGTAGCGCAAAAGCATCGGAGATAAACTCCCGGATCAATTCCGTTTCCGCGGCAACCATCGCCGAAAGCTCACCCTGGGACACGCGCTGAAAACGCGAGACTGGAAAGCGGAGAATGCGCTGATAAAGCATATAGCGCAGGCGGCGCAGCATGCGTTCTGAGCTTTTGTTCTTGAACGTGTTCAGGCTCATTAGGAACAGACCGTTGGCAATAAGCAGAACAAAAAGAATGCCGCAAAGTGACAGAAGATATGCCTGTTGGCTGAATTCGATGCCGAAATAAGTTCGAGGAAAATTTAATCCGCCGAGAGCATCGTTTACGATGATTTTTGGCAGTTCCAACGAATAGAAAAGAAATGGAAATGAGAGGACAGTAATGACGGTTATCAAGATTTGCTGACGCTTTGAATAGCGCAGGATGAAGCTGAAAATATTGTTATCCATTGGTCGCCTCTCAAAAATTCCAATGATTTTGTTCTAGGACTCCGGAGACACGAGTATACGCGCCGGTTGCAATGTAACCAACGACATCGTTTCGAACATCCCAAATCTGTGACCTGACACCATCTTATATGATTTCATTGTCATATGGTGCATTTTACCGTCAAAATCACAATTTATTCAATTACTTAAGGATGTATTTCTTTGACGCACCATCACCCCTCCCCTGCTCCTTTGTAGCGGACATTCGGATTTTGCCCACTCCGGAACTTTTTTATACCCTGAACTCTATCTTTTCAGCCGGGTAATGATGCCGGTTTTCCCAAAATTTTCCTTGTAATCCGCTCGCTGCGGAGCATAGTCGTTTCCGGTTTGCAGAGAAAGTTCGAAAGGATAACCGGTGAGCCCACTTCCACCACTCAGCACCAGGGGCCTGGGTCCCATTACCCGTATTCGAGCGCGAATTATTGAGCGGCGTGTGGCAGCGCGCAACCGGAAGGCTGAAGATTTCTTGCGTTCCGCCCCCCATCTGTGGCGGGCCATCGAAGATTACAAAAAGGTTTCCGATGTGACCGGAGCCTCCATGTCCGACTACCGAACACTTTATGAGCAGGTTCGTGAACATAAACCGCGGGAAATTCTCGAGCTGGGTACAGGATTTTCATCTGTCATCCTGGCACATGCGCTCATGGAAAATGAAAAAGAAGGTGCACCCAAGGGCCGGATTACCTCCATGGAGGAACATGAGGGCTGGTTTGAAAAGGCTTCTGAAGTGCTTCCTGAAAATGTCCGCGACCATGTTGAAATCATTCACAGTCCCAAAGTTGACGGTTTCTACAAAATATTCCGCGGTGTGCAGTACCGGGAAATTCCCGACCGGGATTATGATTTTGTGTTCTCTGATGGACCGGAACGACATTCGACAATCAATGGAGACAAATTGTTTGATCTCGACCTTGTTCAAATCGTGCGCAGATCAGAGAAACCTGTTCGCGCCGTTGTCGACAATCACTATCTGACATTTTACGTGCTTCAGAAAGTCTTCGGAACCGAACTTGCCCGCTACAGTGTCTCTCACCGACTAATGTTTGTAGGGCCTGTGACGAAGCATGATGTCAGAAGATTACGAAAAGAAAACTTCCTGCCGGATTTGCGACTTCTCAGTACGACGGAACTGAAAATGCGTATGGCCCGCTAGGAATTGC
>JBPCWG010000555.1:0-2959 GCA_051009705.1 Methyloligellaceae bacterium
CGGCGCAGAAAAGCGTCGGGCAATTCCTTTTCATTGTTCGAGGTGATGATAACCACAGGCCGATGCTTGGCGCGGATGGTTTCTCCGGTCTCGTAGACAAAAAATTCCATCCGATCGAGTTCCTGCAACAGATCGTTGGGGAATTCAATATCCGCTTTGTCAATCTCATCGATGAGGAGAACGGGTCGTTCCGGATGGTCGAAGGCTTCCCATAATTTCCCGCGCTTTATGTAGTTGCGGATGTTCTGCACGCGTTCGTCGCCGAGTTGTGAATCCCTGAGCCGGCTTACCGCATCATATTCGTACAGTCCCTGCTGGGCCCGGGTCGTTGATTTTATGTGCCACTCGATCATCGGCATGTTCAGAGATGCGGCGATTTCCTGGGCCAAAACGGTTTTTCCGGTTCCCGGTTCTCCCTTAACCAGGAGGGGTCGTTCCAGAGTTATGGCGGCATTGACAGCGATCTGCAGATCTTCTGTGGCAATGTAAGTTGCCGTACTCTTGAATTGCATAAATATTTCCCTGGAAGATTTCAGACACGAGTGGCACGTTGCGAGGCCCCAGATTAGGCTCGACAAGGGCCGGGATTCAAGGACACTATTACGATCAAATTGTTATCAGACGCGGCAGAACAAAACAAACGGGCGGAGAAGTTACTTTGCGAAATCCAGCCAATTTGGATTTTTCATGATGATTGAACAGCCCGGAAAAAATTGCCTATTCCGGCAACTTTTGCCCAAAATAGTTTTTCTATAACGGTAGAAAATTTTCTATCTATTTGAAATAATGGGGAAAATTAATTGGCCCTCACTTTGCTTTGTAATTCGTGAGTCTTGCTGAATTTTACAGCAAGTTTGGGAAAACTTCGTTTGGGGGATAGTTATATGGGTATTTTTGGCGCCATGACCACGGCCATCACAGGTCTGCAGTCACCGTCCACGGCATTGGAGCATATTTCGAACAACATCGCGAACTCGCAAACCATCGGCTACAAGCGGACGGACACGAGTTTCACGGAACTGGTTCCGGACAGCCCCGCCAAACAACAGGCCTTGGGTGTGGTCCAGGCTTTCTCCCGCCCCACAAACAACGTCCAGGGGGATATTTCCAACAGTGATATTGCCACATATGTTGCAATTAACGGAGACGGTTTTTTCATCATTGGTGAGCAATCGGGATCTTCAGATGGAAATCCAATTTTCAGTGATGAGGATCTTTACACTAGGAGAGGAGACTTTGAACTCGACCGACATGGTAACCTAGTCAATGGTGCTGGATATTTTTTAAAGGGTCTTGATGTTGATCCGGTCACCGGTAATACAACTGGTAGTTTGCCTGAAGTTATCACAATCTCAAATGATTTCTTGCCGGCTGAAGCGACTGCTTCAATTGACTATAGAGCAAATTTAGCGAGCATACCATTTACTGCATCATATGATCCCGATTTGACCGACAGCGAGTTGCTTGATGAGTCGCCGTCATTGTTCTCCAATGACCCCTCAACCGACAATGCGACGCCAGCAAATCAGTACGTGAGAGCAGATGAGTCAGACACATTTATTAGTCGGAGCGTTTCCGGTGGAGCCATTACTACTTTTGATTCGGCTGGGCAGACTTTGAATGTGCAATTTCGCTGGGCAAAAATTGATTCTGCCGATGACGAATGGAATTTGTTTTATCTGGAGGATAGTACTGCTGCAGGAGCAAATCCTATGTGGCGGAACTTTGGGTCCGAGTACGATTTTGGATCAGATGGACAGCTAGAAGTTGCAGTTAATTCAGTCTCGATATCAAATTTTACAATTGATGGAACTGTTTTGGGAGATATAACGATCAACCACGGTTCGCAGGGAATGACACAGTTTGCAGAATCCAATGGTCAAGTCAATGTTACTCAGCTTTCTCAAGACGGATTTGCAGCTGGTGAATTGACGAATATCGCTATTTCTGACGCCGGTAGAGTCGTCACGTCGTACACTAACGGACGATCAGTTGATGTAGCCCAAGTTGCCCTCGCAAGTTTTAACGCGAGTGGATTTTTGTCCAAAATAGATGGTAATGCATTTCGTGCTACCCAAGAATCTGGCGAACCAATTCTAGGTGGACAGGGCAATATGGTCGGCTCGTCGCTGGAATCCTCGAACACCGACATCGCTGATGAATTCACAAAACTTATTGTTACGCAGCAGGCTTATGCAGCGAATACGCGGATTATTTCGACAAGTGATGAAATGATCCAAGAAGCTCTGAATATGATTAGGTAATTGAGGTGGAAGTATAATCGGGGAAGTGCGGCCGTGCGTTGAGTGCAAAGCTAGTAGCCGCTCTTCTCTTTTAGGATTGAACGCATGGGATTGACTCAGGTCATAAATGTCGCGAATACCGGTCTTTCGGCCACGGAAGCCGGACTAGAAATCATTGCCCGCAATGTCGCCAATGCGGATACCCCCGGCTATACGCGGAAATCGCAAGATCTTCACAGTCTCGTCGCCGAAGGCCAGTCGATGGGGGTGCGTATTGGCGATGTCACCCGCGTCGTCAATGAGTTTCTACAAACGGAACTGCGCGGAGAAATCTCTAATCTTTCGTCTCTGAATACGAAGAAGCAGTTCGTCGATCGCTTGGATGAGCTCTTTGGCCAGCCCGGTGGTTCCAATGCTCTCGATACGATCCTCAACAATTTCACCGATGCGATTCAGCAGCTCACGACCTCGCCCGATGATTTCACCGTGCGTCAGACGGCGGTGGCCGATGCCCAGGGAATGGCGGCGCAATTGCGCACGTTGTCGACTGAGATTCAGGACCTGCGACAACTTGCCGAAGATTCCCTTACCCAGGGCGTGAATGAAGTCAATGACGTCCTGTCACAAATTGAAACCCTGAATACGCAACTCACGGATTTCGCCCACCAGACACCGCCGCCGGACATTCTCGACGAGCGGGACAAACTGCTTGGCCG
>JBPCWG010000556.1:0-8232 GCA_051009705.1 Methyloligellaceae bacterium
TAAAGATCATCTTCATTTCAGGTTACGCTGAAGACGCGTTCAAGAAGAACCTGGATGACGGCGAGCAATTTGCCTTCTTGCCAAAACCGTTTTCACTCAAGCAACTGGCCGGTGCGGTCAAGGACGCGCTGCAGTCCTGATTGTTCAATCCAGATCAAGCAGTCCGTTTGACTCGTGGCAAGAAATGAGACATACTTCTGATATATCTAAGGGTAATATTGCAACTGATTCGAATCACTCAATTCCAGCTATTTGGAATTGTGTAGAACAAACTTTAAACATAAAGAGAATAAACTATATAAATCAATCGTTTGAAAAGGATCTTGACCACGTGAACAAAACGTGTACATTTTGAGTGTTTGCCAGTACGCACGCACTGTGAAATAAGAGGTCCGATACATGTCAGATACAAAATTGAGGGTGATTGAGGGGAACTTCATGGACAAGGAAAAAGCGCTAGACGCCGCGTTATCCCAGATTGAGCGAGCTTTCGGTAAAGGCTCAATTATGCGCCTGGGCAAAGACGACCAGATCGTCGAAGTCGAAGCCGTTTCGACGGGTTCCCTGGGGCTGGATATTGCGCTGGGTATTGGCGGATTCCCGCGCGGACGGGTTATTGAGATATATGGTCCAGAATCATCCGGTAAAACAACTCTCGCCCTGCATACGCTTGCGGAAGCTCAGAAGTCGGGAGGGGTTTGCTCTTTTATTGACGCGGAACACGCCCTGGATCCGCAATATGCCCGCAAACTGGGGGTTAATGTCGATGAACTGTTGATTTCGCAACCGGATACCGGCGAGCAAGCCCTTGAAATTGCCGATACACTGGTACGTTCCGGTGCTGTCGATATACTGGTCATTGACTCTGTAGCCGCCCTGACGCCGCGGGCTGAACTTGAGGGCGAGATGGGCGACAGTTTGCCAGGCTTGCAGGCACGTCTTATGAGCCAGGCTTTACGCAAGCTGACGGGGTCCATATCCAAGTCTCGTTGCATGGTTATCTTTATCAACCAGATCCGCATGAAAATTGGCGTGATGTTCGGCAGTCCAGAGACAACAACGGGGGGTAATGCTCTCAAATTTTATTCCTCCGTCCGAATCGACATTCGGCGAATCGGAGCTATCAAGGATCGGGACGAAATCGTTGGCAACCAGACGCGTTGCAAGGTGGTCAAGAACAAGGTTGCGCCTCCTTTCAAGCAGGTCGAATTCGACATCATGTATGGAGAAGGTATTTCCAAGACCGGTGAACTGATCGATCTCGGCGTCAAGGCGGGGATCGTCGACAAGTCCGGTTCCTGGTACGCTTACAATGGTCAGAAAATCGGCCAGGGGCGGGAAAACGCCAAGATGTTTTTGCGCGATAATCCGGAAGTTGGCGAGGAAGTGGAAACTGCGATCCGACGCGATGTCGGTCTTATTGCAGATGAACTTGATGAGATGGAAAACCAGACCGAAGCAGCGGACGAAGCGGAAGAAGCGCCTCAGGAAGAACCTAAGAAACAAGCGGGTTGATTGCCTTAAATTTCTCTGCAACTCCGGGTATCACGATAAATTCGGGTCTGGCCTTAACATGTAGACGGCCAGATCCGAATCCCTTCCCCCGGGATAGGCACGAGTCGTGTTTGCCATCTTGAATTGAATTCCAATTCCAAAAATTTATTGTCTGAAATGACGACTCACTGAAAAAGAGTTATCACGCATCATTGAGCTTGAATAAATGGAAGCTGGTGAACAATAGCGGACGTGTTTTGCAATTAATTGCAGAAATACGGATTTCCGGGATCGACCGGGATTCAGCTATTCCACCGTCAAAATTGAGCAATTTGTATACTTTTCAAGCGCGACCGGGAATAAGCTAGTCTCTCCCAGATTTGTCGATTCTGTTCCTGAAGTTCCCTGTTGCAATTGGTGCTGAAGGCCGGATCTTCAGATTTATCGATCTTGTCGTGAAAACCGAATGGAAATTGGCCGATATTCGGCGAATACCGAGCGCTTGCCGCTTTGGGTTTTCAGAATTTTCTGCTAAATGAGATACACTTTATAATCGTAACAGTTTCTTGAGCCGCTCATGATTCACCTCTGCGGTCGAACAAGATCTTTCTGACAATGATTGGGACAAATGCTGACTAATGACCGGTGTTAATGAAATTCGTTCGACATTTCTGAATTATTTTGCCCGCAATGATCATCAGATCGTTGAGTCAGGCCCGCTCGTACCGCGGAACGATCCGACTCTCATGTTTACCAGCGCCGGCATGGTTCCGTTTAAAAATGTTTTTACCGGTGCGGAAAAGCGGGACTATCAGCGCGCCGTCACGTCCCAGAAATGTCTGCGCGCCGGTGGCAAGCACAATGACCTCGATAATGTAGGCTACACAGCGCGCCATCATACCTTTTTTGAGATGCTCGGAAATTTCTCGTTTGGTGATTATTTCAAAGATCGCGCCATCGAGTTAGCCTGGAAGCTGGTCACCGAGGACTTTGATCTCGATCCCAATCGGCTTCTGGTAACCGTCTATTCCGAAGATGATGATGCCTTTGATCTCTGGAAGAAATTAGCCGGACTGTCCGATGATAAAATCATCCGTATTTCGACGAGTGACAATTTCTGGGCTATGGGAGATACAGGCCCCTGCGGTCCTTGTTCCGAGATATTTTTCGACCACGGTGACAAGGTTCCCGGCGGTCCACCCGGTTCGCCGGATGAAGATGGTGACCGTTTTATTGAAATTTGGAACCTGGTCTTCATGCAGTATGAGCAGATGTCGGCGGAAGAACGTGTCGAACTGCCAAAACCCTCTATTGATACGGGAATGGGACTTGAGCGCATATCTGCCGTGCTACAGGGAACTCATGACAATTATTCCATCGACCTGTTTCAGAATCTGATTGAGGCATCGGAACAGGAAACCGGTGTTGCCGCCAAGGGTGATAAGGGGGTTTCCCATCGGGTTATCGCCGACCATCTTAGAGCTTCGAGTTTCATGATCGCTGATGGCGTCCTGCCTTCTAATGAAGGGCGCGGCTATGTATTACGGCGTATCATGCGTCGCGCCATGCGCCACGCCAATCTGCTGGGAACTACAGATCCGATGATCTATCGTCTTGTTCCGACACTTCTGCTCGAAATGGGGCAGGCTTATCCAGAACTGGATAGGGCGGCCGCGCTGATTACCGAAACCATCAAGCTCGAGGAAATCCGCTTTCAGAAAACGCTGGATCGCGGGCTGAAACTTCTGGAAGAAGAAGCCCGGGATTTCAAGAAAGGCGACCAGTTTGACGGTGAAGTAGCTTTCAAACTTTACGACACCTATGGGTTTCCTCTCGATCTTACCCAGGATGCCCTAAAGCCGAGAGGCATTGGCGTCGATCAGGCCGGTTTTGATACCGCCATGGAACGACAGCGGGCTGAAGCCCGCAAGGCCTGGGCAGGGTCTGGTGAAGCCGCAACGGAAACCATCTGGTTTGAATTGCGGGAACAAGCCGGCGCAACTGAATTTCTCGGCTACGACACGGAAACAGCGGAGGCGGAAATTCGCGCGATCGTCCGCAACGGCAAACCGGTCAAATCGGCGAAGAAAGGGGATGAAATTCAGCTCATTGTCAATCAGACACCGTTCTATGGTGAATCCGGTGGCCAGGTTGGGGACACAGGTGAATTTCGCGGTGAGAATTCTCTCTTTTACGTGACGGATACGCAGAAAAAGGTCGGCGATCTTTTCGTGCATTTCGGCGAAGTCAAGGAGGGCCCACTTTCGGTCGGTGACGCCGTGCTCATGCAGGTTGATCACCGCCGTCGCAACCGTATTCGCGGCAATCATTCCGCCACCCATCTACTCCATGAAGCTCTGCGCCAGGTTCTCGGAGATCACGTGACACAAAAAGGATCGCTGGTGAACGCTGAGCGCTTGCGGTTTGATTTTTCCCACCCGAAAGCCGTGAGCCCGGAAGAACTTCAAACCATTGAGCGCCTGGCCAATCAGATCGTCCGACAGAACAGTGCTGTTGAAACCCATCTCATGGACGTTGATGAAGCCATCGAGTCCGGGGCGATGGCTCTTTTTGGAGAAAAATATGGCGATGAGGTCCGGGTCGTGAAAATGGGCTTCGAGCCGAGGGGTGATCAACGGGAAACCTATTCGATGGAGCTCTGCGGCGGCACTCATGTGACGCGCACCGGTGATATTGGCCTGATGAAAGTTGTCGGCGAAAGCGCTGTCGCCGCCGGTGTTCGACGTGTTGAAGCACTGACCGGTGAACCGGCGTTGATACTCTTCGAGGCTCAGGACGATCGTGTGCGATCGGCGGCCGAACTACTCAAGGCCAGGGCGGAAGACGTCGTCCCCAGGCTCTCGTCCCTTTTGGAAGAACGCAAGAAGCTCGATCGCGAGCTGAGCCAGGTCCGGCGGCAGTTGGCCTTATCCGGCGGGGCGGCAAGCGAAGGTCAGGATGATGTTAAAATGGCTGGAAATACCAAGTTTCTCGCGCGGACGGTGACTGGGATTTCGCCCAAGGATCTGCGAGGTCTGGTTGATGACAGCAAACGTCAAATCGAATCCGGTGTCGTCGCTATTGTCGGAATTACCGATGAGAATAAAGCAGGCCTGGTGGTTGGCGTAACGAAGGATCTGACGGATCAGTTTGACGCTGTAACACTTGTGCGTGCCGGGGCGGCAGCTCTTGGCGGCAAAGGCGGCGGGGGACGCCCGGACTATGCCCAGGCGGGCGGTCCAGATGGTGAAAAGGCCCAGGAGGCCCTGGATGCCATCTATCAGTCGGTTGCGGCTTCCGCCGACTGAAGAGCGAGATGTCGTTGCGGGAGATAAAAACGACAGATGCTAGACGTACATCGAATTCGACGACGACTCCTTGAGATTGTCGAGGCTGGTCATTCCGGTGACCGCGCCAGTCTCTATTTCGATAGTTTTATAATCACGCTGATTATAATGAATGTCATCGCCTTTGCGCTCCAGACCGTCGATACATTCAATGCTGAATATGGAAGTATCCTGGAATGGTTCAATATCATTTCAGTACTTATATTCACGGTTGAATATCTCACCCGCCTTTGGGTTTGTGTCGAACTGCCACCGCTCAGGCATCTGCGGCCCAGCCTGGCGCGGCTGAAATTCATGTTCCGACCGCTTCTCCTCGTCGATCTCCTGGCAATTCTGCCGTTCTATCTGAGTTTCTTTCTGTCTATCGACTTACGTGTTTTGCGCGCCTTCCGGCTCGTCAGATTTTTCAAGATCGCTCGTTATTCTCCAGCTCTGCAGACCGTAGGCCGAATTCTGGCGAGCGAAAGAAAAGCGCTTTTCGGAGCTCTGATCATCATGGTGTCGTTGTTGCTGACAGCCTCGACACTGATGTATTTCATTGAACGGAATGTGCAGCCACAAGCCTTTGGCAGCCTGCCGGCGGCCGCATGGTGGGCGGTTGCGACACTGACGACTGTCGGATATGGAGACGTCGTTCCCGTCACAGTCCTGGGAAAAATTGTTGGCGGACTAATGATGATCTTCGGACTTGGGATGTTCGCCTTACCCATCGGCATTTTTGCCACCGGATTTACTCGCGAAATAAACCGCCGCGAGTTTGTGGTAACCTGGAGCATGGTAGCCAAGGTTCCTCTGTTCTCGAAACTGGATGCCCGCTCCATCGCCAATCTTATGTCCGGGTTGCAGTCTGTCTCGTTTCCAGCAGGAGCTCAAATTCTGAGTGTGAACGAGCCCGTGGATGCGATCTATTTTATCGCTTCCGGAGAGGTTAGTATTCACCAGCACGGTCGGCAGGACACCTTGTTTGCGGGCGACTTTTTCGGAGATTCAACGCTCTATGATCGCCATGAACAGGACCCTATTGAAGCGACAGCGATTTCCAGCTGTGACCTCCTTATGCTCGAGCGTCATGACTTTGACAGGTTGGTGCGGACGAATCCGGCTCTGCAGCAACAGATCGAAATTGCGATTTTCAACAGGGGTAAGGGCGCCGAGTCGGGACACTAGTCATCAGTCCATGATGTGGATCCGCGACATGAAAAAAGGGCGATAGAGATATCGCCCCTCATTTTCAAATCCTAAGGGTAAAAGTCCGCGGATGCGACTTCTTTTAGCCCATTGCCTTTTGAAGGTTCTCATCGATCTTGTCGAGGAATCCCGTAGTTGACTGCCATTTCTGGTCCGGGCCCACAAGCAAGGCAAGGTCCTTGGTCATGTCTCCGGCCTGGATAGTGTTGATAACGGTCTCCTCAAGCGTGGTCGCAAAACGGGCGAGATCGGCATTGTCATCGAGCTTGGCCCGGTGCGCCAGACCCCGTGTCCAGGCAAAGATGGATGCAGTCGAGTTTGTAGAAGTTTCCTGGCCGTCCTGATGCAGGCGATAGTGGCGGGTCACGGTCCCGTGTGCAGCCTCCGCTTCGACAACTTTGCCATCGGGGGTCATCAGCACACTGGTCATCAGACCGAGGGAGCCAAAGCCCTGGGCCACCGTGTCGGACTGAACATCGCCATCATAGTTCTTACAGGCCCAGATGAAACCGCCGGACCATTTCAGAGCCGCGGCGACCATGTCATCAATCAGTCGGTGCTCGTAGGTAATACCGGCTTCTTTGAATTTGTCTTTGAATTCGGTTTCGTAAATGTCCTGGAAGATATCTTTAAACCGGCCGTCATAGGCCTTGAGAATTGTATTCTTCGTCGACAGATAAACCGGCCATTTTCGCGCAAGGCCAAAATTCATGCTGGCCCGGGCAAAATCACGAATCGAGCCGTCGAGGTTGTACATACTCAAGGCAATGCCGGATTCGGGAAAGTCAAAGACCTCATGTTCGATCTTGTCGGAACCGTCTTCGGATTCCCAGCTAATCTTCAGCTTGCCCTTGCCGGGAACGAGAAAATCGGTGGCACGATACTGGTCCCCATAAGCATGCCGGCCAATAACCATAGACTGGGTCCAACCGGGAACCAGGCGCGGAACGTTTTCACAGACAATAGGTTCCCGGAAGATAACGCCGCCGAGAATGTTACGAATCGTTCCATTGGGGGAGCGATACATCCTTTTAAGTCCGAATTCCTCGACCCGGTCTTCCTCGGGCGTGATGGTTGCGCATTTGATACCCACACCATGTTCGGCTATGGCGTTGGCAGCATCGATAGTGATCTGGTCATCGGTTTCATCACGTTTTTCAACGGAAAGGTCATAATATCTGAGATCGACATCCAGATAAGGGTGAATAAGTTTGTCTTTGATAAGTTGCCAGATGATGCGAGTCATTTCATCGCCATCAAGCTCAACAACCGGATTTGCTACTTTAATTTTTGACATTTTTTAAAAGGACTCCAACCGCCATAGTGTCGTGCAATTGTGTGGAAGTGGCTATCCGCCGGCGGCTTCGCCGGAATAAGCCATTTTTGACGCCTGTGTCTATAGCACCGCTTTTCCCGTCACGGAAGGTCATGATGAATATTTGTTGTCGTAATTGTTATGGAAGTCGGGGAAAAGAGGGTTGAAGACAGACACACGCCAAAGGACAGGGCGCGAGACGACACGAACCGTGGCGATTTTCCTTGTCTTTGCTTGCCACTTTCAGTCTTCCCGCGCTATGGGAAGTGATCTGAGACTTAGTGCCCACCCGCAAGATAAGGCCTGTGGGCGGTCAGTTTTATCTAATCACCGGTCTGAATTCGATGAACCATCCCGCAATTATTCTTGTTGAACCACAACTCAGTAGCAATATGGGGATGGTGGCACGCGCCATGGCCAATTTTGCACTGCCGGAACTCAGACTCGTTCGCCCTAAAGAAAGCCATCTCGATGAGCGCGCCCGTGCCGCAGCCGCCGGTGCCGATGAGATCTTGGAAAAAGCTGTTTTATTTGACAGCCTCGAAACAGCGATTGCCGACCTGCACGTAGTTCATGCGACTACCGCCCGACAGCGGGATCTTGTTATACATATCAGGACACCGGAACAGGTTGCGGAAACCATCCAGGAGGATCTCGACAAGGGTCTGAAAACTGGGATTCTGTTCGGGCGCGAGAATTCCGGTCTGACAAATGATGAAATTGCTCTGTCCGACGGGATCATCGTAATTCCGGTTAATCCGGAGTTTGCCTCCCTGAACTTGTCCCAGGCGGTCATGGTGTTTGCCTATGAGTGGCTGAAGCAGAGCGGCCGCGCAGCCCTTGGACGGCGGACTGAATTTGACGGACCAATGCAGGAGGGTTTTCACT
>JBPCWG010000557.1:0-6075 GCA_051009705.1 Methyloligellaceae bacterium
AAACAACTCGCACCGCTTTTTGAAATCGTGAAGTCATTCCGCATCGATGTCGCAACGCTGAAACTCAATGGGGCTACAGCCGTCATTTTTCTGGGAGTCGTGCTCCTGATCGGTTCCTATCTGGCGTTCCTGTTCTGGTTTATCGGTGTCGTCCTGATCCTGATCGGCTTGCTGGCCTTTGTGGTCAACACCAATGACGACTCCGACTATTGATCTGAAAAGATCTCAGCCGCCGGATTAATCGGTGCCTGCCCTGTCCGTTTGTTTTGTCTCGACGCGCTGAAGGATAGGAAAGATCTCGACATTCAACCGGTCCTGGACCAGCCCCCAGAGACCGCGGGGAGCCTTGAGCATGACGCCAATGGCGACAAATCCAAGAATGAGCAAATAAACCGAGCCCAGATCGGCCAGGGTTTCTCGCAGGAGGAAATAAAGGATGGTGCCGATGATCGGACCCTCAAGGGATCCGATGCCGCCGATCACTACTATGAATATGACATAGGCCGTCCAGTCATTGAGATTGAAAGCGGCGTCCGGTGATATCCTCAGTTTCTGCAGAAAGATCAGCGCCCCGACCATGGCCGTAGCTCCCGCGGTGACGATGTACACCAGAAACTTGGTGCGCCAGATATCGACGCCGAGACTCTCGCTCGCCATTTCATTGTCCCGTATGGCTTTGAGTGCAAGCCCCTGCCGGGAACGGAGAAGCCCATAGACAAGCACCAGGACGATCAGAAGAACGACGAACGCCGCCCAGTAAGTCAGCGACTCCCGGGCGGACCGACTTGGTGCGATGGATTTGATGACTGTAATGGGCAGGCTCGTGCCTGAGCCTCCACCGAGGCTGGCCTGCTGGGCGAATACAAGGCGAAAAACTTCGGCGACGACCCAGGTGCCGATCGCAAAATAATGACCGCGAAGACGGAAAATGAGCGCCGCCACCGGCATGGCCACCAATAGTCCGAGGATAAAACACAGAGCAACAGCAACAAGGGGGGAAATTCCCAGAAATATGGTGAGGGCAAAGAGAATATAGCCCCCAAACCCCACATAAGCCTGTTGTCCGACGGAGACGAGGCCGGTGTAACCGGCAAGAAGATTCCACAGACTTGCCAACGCCAGATAATGAAATATTTCACTCAACAGGCGCAGGTCGGCGCGACCCGCCCACAGGGGCGCCGTGGCCAGAACGACCATCAGACCGAGAAATATCAGGAGAACGATCCGCGTCGCCTTGTTGGATTGAACAATGGTGTACTTGTCGGCCGGGCCCATCATGAAATCCTCGGGAAGAGACCCTGGGGCCGAACCGCCAGGATCAGAAGAAAGACAATATGCCCGGACAGAATCTGCCAGCCCGGTGAAATTTGTGCGCCGATATTCTGGGAGACTCCGAGGATCACGCCGCCGATCAATGTTCCCCAGAGATTACCGAGACCGCCGATGATGACCGCCTCGAACCCGAAGATCAGACGCCCGGGTCCGATGGCCGGATCGAAATTTGCCCGGATCCCGAGGAACATGCCGGCTATGGCAACGACGGCCAGCGCCAGGGCCATGGCGACCGCAAACACATGGCGATTGTTCAGCCCCATAAGCTGGGCGACGCTCAGATCATCGGAAGTGGCGCGGAAAGCGCGCCCATATGATGTGCGATAGAAAACAAACTGAAGCCCGGCGATAACGGCAAAGGCGACCGCAAACATCAGCAAAGGCAGAACGCCGATCGTCAGCCCCTCGACGACTTTGAAACTCACAATCTCGATGGGGCCGGCATCGAGCTTGCGACTGTCGGCGGTGAACATTTCAAGCAGGCCGTTCTGAATGATGATCGAAAGACCGAACGTCACAAGCAGCGGCGGCAGGATATCATCTCCCAATGTCTGGTTGAGGATGCCGCGTTGCAGGATGTAACCGATGGCCGCCATCAGGGGAATAACCAGGAAGGTTGCGAAAAGCGGATTGATACCGAGGCCCTGGGTGACGACAAGTCCCAGAAACGCGGCCAGGACGATCAGATCGCCATGGGCAATATTGACAAGACGCATGACGCCGAAAATGAGCGACAGCCCGGCCGCGAACAGCGCGTAGAGCCCGCCGAGAAGGATACCCTGAACGATTGAGTTAACCCATTCCATGCTTCAGACTCTCTTCGGTTTCGTATTCATCAGGCATCAAATCCAAAATAAGCATTGGTGATCTCTTCCCGGGTCACCGTGTCAGTGGTGCCTTCCAAAGACACATGCCCCTCCTGCAGACAGACGACTCGATGGGAGGCGGCAAGGGCCTGGTGAATGTCCTGTTCAACAATGATGGCGCTCATCCCGTCCTTCACGATGTTCGGCAGAATGGTGTAAATATCCTTGATCACCACCGGAGCGAGGCCGAGGCTGATCTCATCAAAAAGAATGAGGTCCGGGTTGGCCATGAGCGCACGACCGATCGCCGTCATCTGCTGCTGACCTCCGGAGAGTGACGTGCTTTGCTGATGCCGCAACTCCTTCAGAATGGGAAAGAGTTCATAGATTTTTTCCAGTGACCAACGCCCTTCCCGGGCATTCTCGCCACCGATGATCAGATTTTCCTCGACAGAAAGGGAGGGAAACAATCGCCTTCCTTCCGGCACCAGGGAAATACCCCGGGCAACGACGTCAAAGGCATCGAAGCCCCCAATGGCCTCGCCCCGGTATCTGATCATTTCAGGATCGTTTTTTATGAGACCGACAACAGAGTTCAGCAAAGTCGACTTGCCGGCACCGTTGGAGCCGATGATCGCCAGCACCTCGCCTTCATTAACATGCAGGGAAATATCAAACAGGGCTTTGAATTCCCTGTAGTAAGCATCGAGATTCCGGACCTGTAGAAGGGCTTCAGACATTGTCCTCAATTCCGTCTTCAATACCGAGATAGATTTTTCGCACCTCGGGGCTGGCAAGAACCTGATCCGGTTTGCCCTCGGCAATTTTCCTGCCGAAGTTGAGAACCACAAGCCGGTCGACGACGGCAATGAGCGCGTGAACAATGTGTTCAATCCAGATGATCGACAGGCCGGTTGCGCGAATCTCCCGGATGGTCCTGATCAGGGACTGGCACTCCAGCTCCGTCAACCCGCCGGCAATTTCATCAAGGAGAAGCAGTTTCGGTTCGGCGGCCAGGGCCCGCGCCAGTTCAAGGCGCTTTCGCTCCAGCAGGGTCAACTGTCCGGCGCGGTCATTAGCGCGGTTGATAAGACCCGTCTGTTCGAGAATCTCCAGGCATTTTGTCTGTGCCCGTCCGGCAGGAAGACTGGCCCCGAACTCTGCGCCGACCATGAGATTTTCAAAAACGGTCATGCCGGTAAAGGGTTGTGGGACCTGAAAAGAACGGGCTATCCCGGCACGGCAGCGGGCGGTCATGGAAAGGCCTGTGATGCGGCGGCCGGAAAATTCAAGTTCACCTTGATCATGCCTGGCGGCACCGGTGATCAGGTTGAACAGGGTCGTCTTGCCCGCCCCGTTCGGTCCGATAATACCCAGGGCTTCACCATCAGCAAGGTCCAGGTTCAGCTGATCGACAACAACAAGTGCACCGTAGCTCTTGCTGAGACCGGAAAGTGCCAGCACCCGGTCTGAAAGCTGATCCACCTGCCCCTCGCTGCTCATGAAATTATGACCGCGACATCATGAAAGCAGCTTCAATTTTCCATTCACCGGAATATTGCTTGCCGTCTGATTGTTGGTGACAACCAATTCATAGCCGCTGGCCCCTTTCTGCCACTGGCCGGCGACGAGAGGCGTCTTGCTCACATTTTTGACCGGTTTGCCGGACCAGTTGACGGAGCCAACAATGGTATTCAGGTTTGTTGCCTTGATCGCCTCTACGATGGCCTTTGGATCGTCCAGGTCCGAAGTTCTCTTGATGACATCGGCGGTGACCTCGAAAAGGGCGTGTTTAAAACCGATTGGCTGGGTCCAGGGTCGCTTCGTACCTTGCATATAGCCTTCGGCAAGCTCCTTTGCCGATTGCCCGGTGAGTGACGATGAGAATGGATGGTTCGGTGACCACCAGATTTCCGTTGTCAGCCCATCACCTCGATCTCCGAGGGAATTGATGACGGCCGGGAAAAGCAATGCCTTGCCGATGGTCACGACCTTGGGGCGGAATCCCTGCTGGGCTGACTGCGACCAGAAAGTTGCGAAATCGGGCGGGATCATGTTGCCGGTGACAATTTCACAACCCGCTTCCTTGTAAGCGGAAATCTGTGCCGAGAAATCGTCGGTCAAAGGCTGGTATCGACCGGGATCAATCAACTTGTAGCCAGCCTTTTCCAGGGCCGGTGGAAATCCGAGCTTCTTGTCGCCCCAGGCATTGCCATCGGCATCGTTCGGAAAAATGCCGCCAACGGTCTTGCCAGCCCCACTGGAGTCCCAGAGGGATACAAAGGCGGCAATGACATCTTCCAGACCCCAGAAAAAATGATAGGTCCAGTCAAATCCGACGTCCGGATTGCCATTGCGCCCGAAGAAATAGGGCTGCCACGGACAGTCGGTTGTGATGCACGGCAGTTCGTTCGCCTCGGCCTGGTCGGAGACCGGGTTGGTGGTATCCGGGGTTGAAGCGGCAACGATGATGTCCACTTCATCACGCAGAATCAGATCGGCAGCGACCTGGGCCGCGCGGTTGGAGTTGGACTGGCTGTCCTTTGAAATAATCTCAACTTTGAAATTCTTGCCGTTGTTCTTGAGCCCGGCGGAAAACATTTTCTGGATCTCGGCAATAATATAGGTATCCGCCTCGGCGAAACCGGCGAGAGGTCCGGTGCGGGGACTGACATGACCGATCTTGAGGACAGGATCGGCGGCATAGGCGCGTGTGTGACGCATTATCGCCGGCGCCGCCAGGGTTACGGCGACACCTGTCGTGAACTGACGTCGCGTTGGATGCTTAATCCCCGATTTTCTTTTCATATTATCCTCCCTATGTCTGTCCTAGTGTCTGTTGACCAATCATTGTCTGCTGGCCACAATTTTTATATGGGCCAATAAGTCTGTTGGCCACAATGTATGTTGGCCACAATGCATGTCGGCCACAATGCATGTCAGCCAATGAAATCCGGCCCCGGTTTTGGACCGCTTTTAGCATCTTATTCGAGCCGAACACCAGTCAACAAGCAATCTCAAACTGATGCCGGGGAGACGATTCCCTTGAGCTTTCTCAATGCTGAGTTTAGGCGCCAATTTCTGTCACACAAACAACTAATTTGCATCTGCGAATTTTTACCCCGCATGGCAGGGAGATTGGGGCACCGGAATCTGGACCGGATAGTTTGCTTTGTCGGAATGATTGTTTTTTGAATCTAAAACAATTGGAGATCATCGTCGCTCGAAGGCGAGTTTGGCTGCGAGACCGACAAACAGCAGGCCGGATCCGTAGTGAACGATCCGACCGACATATGGATTGCGCTGCAGAAACCGGCCGACGCCACCCGCGAAAGCACCAACGGAACCATTGATGAATGTACCGCCAATGCCGATGATCACTCCAAAGATCAGGAACTGGAGGAAGACGGACCCCTTGGCCGGATCAACAAATTGGGGAACGAGGGCCAGGATGAACAGCGTAACCTTGGGATTGAGGGTGCAGACCAGCACGCCCTTGCGCCACGCTGAATAGAGGTCCGACGGGTTGCCGGGAGCGGCGTACAGATGCCCGGGGGGATGGCGAAATATCTGTATCGCCTGCCAAAGGAGATAAAGCACCCCGGCCCAGCGCACAATCTCGAACGCCAGTGAATGGGTGGCCAGAACCGCAGCAACGCCGAGCCCGGCGGCAACGGACAGGATCAGCAGACCGGTAGTTACCCCGAGAGCCGCTGCAAGGCCCGCCCGGGGACCCGACCGGCTTCCCTCGCCCAGACAAAAAAGCATGTCGGGACCCGGAGTGAGATTCAGGGCGAAGGCAATGGGAATAAAAATTAGAAGTGTTTGAATATCGACAGGCAAAACTGGATTACTCCGTTATTTTCTCCTGGTCGCTTATCGATTGACCGGGGCAACATTTTTCCGGGTTCATCCC
Source organism: Methyloligellaceae bacterium (assembly GCA_051009705.1). Classification (GTDB taxonomy): domain Bacteria; phylum Pseudomonadota; class Alphaproteobacteria; order Rhizobiales; family CAYWUX01; genus JANQOC01. Next base: position 6,055 of record JBPCWG010000557.1, read on the forward strand.
GATTGATAACCCACCTGATAA
>JBPCWG010000558.1:0-3496 GCA_051009705.1 Methyloligellaceae bacterium
CCTTCACGCAGATAAGTACCCGTATCCGGGTTCTTCATGATCGGGAGACCCCAATCTTCGAACTGGTGCACCGTCGAATCGACGTGACGTGCCATATCGAAAAGCAAGTCCTCCCGTACCAATCCCATCAGGTCGATGCGTGCATACCGCACATGGTCCTCGGGGTTATTCTCGCCCCAGCGCGTTCCCATATAACAATTGATCGCATACAGCCCTTGCGCAACAGCGCCTGAGCGATCGATATTAGCTTTCTCCGCAACGACGATTTTCTTGTCCTGTCCCCAAAAACGGGCTTCCCAGGCCGCACCGCTACCACTCAGTCCGCCGCCTACGACAAGAACATCAATATCGTCTTCGATGATGGTTTTGTACGCCATCAATAGTAAACTCCCTTTTTCAACGTTAACCCATTAGATTCCAGGGTATGCAAACCACCTTCGTCCATACGGATATATTTGGGTTCGTTATAAAGTAATTGGCTATCACGCATTTCCTGGCTTGGAGCCTGAACATCTGCCAGTTTGGGGATTCCTGTGCCCCAAGGCTTCGTTGTAATGGGTGAAAGGAAATTCTTTTCCGTACCGTCGCGGAACTTGATCCGCCAGGCAATTGTGCCCTTTTCTTCTTCGCGACGCACACGGACGCTATGTCCCAGTGGCGCGAAATCAGCATATCCTCTGACGTCAATCGCGTTTTGCGGACAGGCTTTCACGCAGGAATAGCACTCCCAGCACATATCCGGCTCGATATTGTACGCACGACGATATGTCTTATCTATATGCATGATATCCGACGGACAAATGTCGACACAGTGCCCACAACCGTCGCACCTGGTCATGTAAACAAACGTTGGCATTAAGAAGTCCTCTTTGATTTATAGCTCTCTGACGGCGAGCGCTTCATTAGTAATGTTGTGGCTTTTCGCGCTTGATCCCCAGGCCCATGTTGAGAGGTGCATCCCTGAGAAGTTCCATTGAGTGCCTGTCACGACTTGCCGGATCTGTCCGGTCTGCCGGTTCCGGGAGATTGTCACGGGACCCGTCAGCCTCGGCAATCCGCTTTTGAATGGCAGCAGCCGGTTTGAAAAACATGTGAGCGAATTTAGACCAGAGCACACCACCAAACAAAACCAGGCTGGATAGAATGAACAGCACGAGGAATAAGCCGCCTAACAGACTCATTCCTGATGCCTGGGTTATGGACCATAGTAATCCGAACAGATTAGTGGCCAGCAGCGAAAGGATAAAAAGATCCGCACGAACTAGGTTATACCAGGGATTGCCTTCAGCTGAGACATCGACGCGAATGAAAAACCAAAACCAGAATCCCCCGATACAAACCATGAGCGCTCCGACATGCCACAGAAATGACCACAACCAAGGCGTTGCGTTTCCTGAAGTCGGATAGAAAAAAACCATTATTACTGTGGCAAGGAGAAAAAATATAAACCCGTACATCGTTAGAAGATGTGCCACTCTTCTATGTGGGTTGCAAAATTCCGCGGATGTCAGAACATCGGATGCCACCGTCTTGACGACAATCGACCTCACTTCGGCACTGTCAAGAGTTCGGATTCGCGCTTCTTTTGCCTTGCGGGAATTTTCAAAGAAGTACTGTGCACTTTTCTTATGCACGATGTCGATGACGGTTCCGAGCACGACCAGTGCAAACATCGCTATAATGTAGGTCTGCATAAATGCTTCCGGTATGGAACCTGAAAGTGTAGAAAAAGGATTCATCATGGCTTCACAGTCACTTATTCTCTCTAAGATCAAATGCGCAAACTAGAAGGCTAAATGCGCAGACAAATCTAGCCAGACGTGGATTCGCCCCGGCTAGCCCGATGGAGATGCAACCAAATTGAGTAACCCTGCGCCCCGGAATCGAGACTCTAGGGTTTCTTCGGCGTTACATATTCCACGATTTTGTGGAACGGCTCCCAGACCGTTTCGTATCCGACGAATCCCTTGTCGTTCGGCTTCATTTGGCGTGTTTCAAAATAACGCGACTTTCCGTCGGGAACTTTTGTCGGTTTTTTTGCTTCACTCATGGATAATCTCGGCTTGTTCATCAATAATGGTTAAAAACATACACTTAAAACTCATCGAGGAACAAGGAATATGTTTCAATTAATTGATTATATTTCTATAATTGATCGATTTTATTGATGAGTCTGAAATGACATTGGATCAGTTGAAGATATTTGTTGAAGTTGCCGAGATGAGGCACGTGACCAAGGCGGCCAAGGCTCTCGGGTTGAGCCAATCAGCCATTTCATCAGCAATAATTTCCCTCGAAAGCAAGTACGAGATCCGGTTGTTCGATCGTGTTGGGCGACGCATCCGGTTGACGGAAAACGGTAAAATTTTTCTACCTGAAGCCCGGGCCGTCCTCAATCGGGCAAATATGGCGAAGTCCATTTTGCAGGATCTCGCCGGTCACCACGGTCCTGTCGCAATCGGAGCGAGCCAAACCATCGCAGCGCACTGGCTTCCCCGCCGTCTCGCAACCTTCCAGGCTGCCAATCCCCGACTCCGTCTCGATGTCGTTATTGGCAACACCCAGGATATTGAAACCGCAGTCGTCGAAGGAAAGGTCAATGTTGGCCTAGTTGAAGGACCAACCCAAAGTCCTGCCCTGGAAAGACAACACATCGACTATGACAAGTTGGTTCTGGTGGTTGCCGCAGACGATCCATCGCCAGTCAGTCCCTCGAAAAAGTTTGATATTAAATCCATAAACTGGGTAATCCGCGAAACAGGTTCCGGTACCCGCCGCGGTATTGAGGATCTGGCAGCACTCGAAGGGCTAACGCTCGACGATCTTAGTATTTCTCTGGTGTTACCCTCAAACGAGGCGATAAGAGAAGCAATCGAAGCTGGCGCCGGCGCGACTATAATTTCCCGTCATGTCGTTGCATCGGCAATAGAGCACGGCAGGCTTCGTGAGATACCTGTCAACCTCCCCGCGCGCGAATACGCCCTGGTTCTCCACCGGGAGCATTATAAATCACCTGTTGTGAGAGATTTAATTGACTACCTTCTGGGCAACGCAAGCGTCACCAAAGCAAGCTGAATTCCAAGGACTGCAATTGGTGAGGCAGTGAATCCAGATCTTCCGTTTGCTTTTTATTCATTTGCAGATGAACACATTCAAAGAAACATATTATTTCCGAAACGTGAAAAACTAGCCGAACTGGAAACCAGTTACAGGTCCATCCGGCGGCGGTCGTCGCTTCTTACGACGTCTAATTTTGGGATGGTAGGGCAAATTGTGAGTTTTCATAAACTCGTTCGTTGGCTCGAATAAGCCATTGCAAAGCGGATCGACAATTACTTTGCCAGCATAGTGTCCAATTTGTGCTCTTGTTGATTGCCCCCGACGGTGGTGATAGGCAGCTTTTATCCAGCATTTGTAAGGTGACAGCACATCATGGAGATGGATATTTTCTCGACTACCCCCTCCACCTCGTCTTTCATTCCAGAGTATTTCGCGA
>JBPCWG010000559.1:0-2777 GCA_051009705.1 Methyloligellaceae bacterium
AAGAGCTGGCCGTTGATCATGGGTTTACAGTCCCCATGCAGCTTTTCTGGCCAGGAGCACCCAACAATCCCGACATGCCACGGGTTGTCCCCATTAGCGCTAATACAGTCCAGCATCCGATTCCAACTTTGCAGCGAGCATTGGACTTCGGCAAAGCCTTGCGAAAAGCCCTGTTGAGTTACCCGGAAGACCTGTCAATTCTTGTTCTTGGTACCGGCGGCTTGTCTCACCAGCTTGATGGTGAAAGGGCCGGATTCATCAACAAAGATTTTGACAAAATGTGTATGGAGAAAATTGTGACTGATCCCGAAGCGCTGGCCAAAATCAGCCGGATGGAACTGGTAAACCAAGCCGGTGCCCAGGGAACTGAGTTTTTGATGTGGATGATGATGCGCGGCACACTCGGAGAAAGCGTAAATCCTCTGCACTCCAACTACCATATTCCAATTTCTAATACCGGTGCGGGCACAATGTTGCTGGAATGCGCAGCCTGACCGCTGTCTCTTTGGGAGGGTAAAATCAAAACTCAAATAGGAATAATTGGCGGCGGTCCGTCAGGCTTGTTGCTTTCGCAGCTTTTGCACTTGCAGGGCATCGACACGGTAGTTTTAGAACAAAGAAGCCGTGAATATGTCCTTGGCCGGATTCGTGCCGGTGTACTCGAACATGGATTTGCAGACCTCATGCGCACCGCGCAGTTTGGAGACCGGATGGATTCAGAAGGGGAGATCCATGAAGGATTCTTCATTGCTTACAATGAATCCAAACGTCGTGTTGACTTGAAGAAATATTCCGGCGGGAGTTCAGTCGTTGTTTACGGACAAACCGAACTCACTCGGGATCTCTATGAAGCTCGGGATAAACTGAACGGCATTGTTATTCACAATGCTGACGATGTGAAACCCCATGAAATTACGTCTGACTCGCCTTATCTTACATATCGCAAGGGCGATGATATACATCGTGTCGATTGTGAATTTATAATTGGTGCGGATGGATTTCACGGCATCAGTCGAAAATCTATTCCAGATGATGTCCTGAATGAATTCGAGCAAACTTATCCTTTCGGCTGGCTAGGCGTTCTTTCCAAGACGAAACCGGTTTCACCGGAATTAATCTATGCCAAGCATGAGCGCGGATTCGCCTTATGTTCATTGAGGTCTCAGGTGCTCAGCAGGTATTATATTCAAGTCCCTCTTACTGATAGGATCGAAGACTGGTCGGATGATGATTTCTGGACCGAACTTAAACGTCGCCTGCCCAAAGATGACGCAGATCAATTAATAACCGGTCCCTCAATCGAAAAAAGTATCGCGCCATTACGGAGCTTTGTCGCCGAGCCAATGCGCTATGGAAATCTGTTTTTAGCAGGCGACTCGGCTCACATCGTCCCCCCCACAGGAGCGCGGGGACTCAACAGTGCCGCTTCAGATATTTTTTATCTGTACCATGCGATGTTGGACTATTACAAAAAAGGAGACAAGCAGGGACTTGAAGAATATTCAGGCAAGGCTTTGGCGAGGGTCTGGAAGGCTCAGAGGTTCTCCTGGTGGATGACAATGATGCTCCACAAATTTCCTGATCAGATATCCTATAATCAACGTTTACAGGACACTGAACTTGAGTATTTGTTTACTTCTGAAACAGCTCTTGGATCCCTTGCCGAAAACTATGTCGGACTGCCATTCTAAACGTTTGGTAAGCTAATCGTCGGGTAGGTTAATAATCTGGCCGGCTTATTGTCTGGCGAGCTTGGTGCGCGAGGGGATCTGAATTCGAGAACCATTACGAGCGACAAAGCAATAACTAAAAAACTGGAGAATAAAAAATGAGAGTTTGTGTTGCCGGGGCTGCCGGAGCTTTTGGACTTAAACACCTGGATGCTCTGGGTAATATTGACGGCGTTCAGGTCACATCCGTTGTTGGCGGCGAACCGGATGACATTGATGCGTTTGCGAGCGAACGGGGAATTTCCCACGCAACGAAAAGTCTAAGTGACAGTCTTGAGAGAGATGATGTCGATGCGGTTATACTCGCAACACCAACTCAGCTGCATGCCTCGCAGGCAATCCAATGTATGGAAGCCGGGAAACATGTCCTCATTGAAATTCCAATGGCTGACAATCTCGCCGACTCCAAACGCGTTGTGGATGTGCAAAAGGAAACCGGTCTGGTTGCAATGGTCGATCATGTCCGCCGGTTTAATCCATCCCACCAGTGGATTCACGACCGAATATCAGAAGGCGAAATCAATTTACAGCAATTGAATGTACAGACTTATTTCTTTCGTCGCACAAACATGAATGCTCTGGGATTGCCTCGAACCTGGACGGACCATTTGTTATGGCACCATGCCTGTCACACCATTGATCTTTTTCAGTATCAAGTTGGCGAAGTGGCCAGCGAAGCCTTTGGCCTCCAGGGACCCAAACATCCGGAACTCGGAATATCCATGGATATGACGATTGGACTAAAATCCAAAAGCGGAGCGATTTGTACCCTCTCTCTATCCTTCAACAATGACGGGCCGCTGGGCACCGATTTCCGATACATATGTGACAATGGAACCTATATTGCACGTTACGATGATCTATATGACGGCAAGAATAATCAAATCGACCTTTCCAATGTTGCTGTTTCAAACAACGGCATTGAATTGGCGGATAGAGAGTTTATTTCAGCTATCAGAGAAAATCGGGAGCCCAATGCGTCTGTGAGTCAATGTCTCGCGGCAATGCAGACAATGGACATGATCGAGAAATCAATGTCCGGCTGAC
>JBPCWG010000560.1:0-7777 GCA_051009705.1 Methyloligellaceae bacterium
GCTGGAATTATCATCTGACATTGCCATTTAGTGAATCCCTTGGTCTTTTATTGTCCGTGCCCCATTCGAAGGAATTTTGTTAAGAATCAATCGCATAAATTAATTATAGCGCAATTCTCTATTCTAACGCATCTCTTCAATGGCTTTTACACCTAGGATGTTAAGTCCGGAAGCCAATACGCCAGCAAATGACCATAGCAATATGAGACGAGCCTTCGTCAATGATCGGTCATCTTCCCTGATAAACCGTAATTGTGGCAACTCTTTGCCTCTGTTCCAGAGAGTGTGAAATTCTCCTGCTAACTCATATAGATAGAAGGCCAACCTATGAGGTTCATGGAATGAGGCTGCAGCCATTATCAGCCCCGGATATTGACCGAGTTTCTTGATAATTTTCAATTCCGCCGGATCCGTCAATCCGCTCAAGTCCACATCTTGCTGAAGTAATTTTTCCACATCAAATTCTGGACTGACTGTTTTTGCATTCCGAAACACGGAATGAGAACGGGCGTGGGCATACTGGACATAGAAAACCGGATTGTCCTTCGACTGTGCCAGAACCTCCGAAAAATCGAAATCCAGGGGCGCATCATTGCGCCGATACAGCATCATGAAGCGCACGACATCTCGGCCAACCTCGTCGACCACTTCCCTGAGTGTCACGATGTTGCCTGATCGCTTGGACATTTTGACCGGTTCCCCGTCACGCAACAGGTTCACGAGCTGGCATATTTTGATATCGAGTTCAGCGCTTTTCTCGGTCAGGGCTCCGACGGCCGCCTTCATGCGTTTGACATAGCCGCCATGATCAGCGCCGAGGACATTGATCATCGTTTTGAAACCGCGCTCAAACTTGTCCTTATGATAAGCCATGTCCGAAGCGAAATAGGTATAGCTGCCGTCTGATTTTTTCAGGGCCCGGTCGACATCGTCGCCAAACCGGGTCGAACGGAAAAGTGTCTGTTCCCGGTCTTCCCAGTCATCGGGTAACTGGCCTTTCGGTGGCGGCAGGCGCCCTTCGTAAACCAGATCCCGTTCCTGCAACCAGAGAATGGTTTCTGCAACCTTGTCAACTTTTCCATCTATGAGAGAGCGCTCAGAAAAAAATTCATTATGATGGATATTCAGCGCGGCGAGATCATCGCGTATATCCGCCATGTTCAGCTCAATAGCTTTATCCCTCACGATCGGCAGCCATTGAGCTTCCGGCATGTCCAGGAGCTTATCCCCAAATTCCCTAACCAGCGTCTCACCGACCTTGATCAAATATTCGCCAGGATAGAGCCCTTCACCGATTTCTCCGATATCTTCACCCAGCGCCTGCCGATAACGCAAGAATGTGGATTGCGCCAGCACATCAACCTGACTTCCGGCATCGTTGATGTAATATTCTCTCGTGACTTCATAGCCGACAAACTCCAGAAGCCGGGCTAGAGAATCCCCGAAAATCGCCCCTCGGCAGTGTCCCACATGCAGGGGGCCTGTTGGATTGGCGGACACAAACTCGACATTCACGGCCTGTCCCTGGCCCAGGGAACTACTGCCAAATTTGGCTGTGTCTTGGGCGATCCGACCAAGCAGATCCAGCCAGAACCGCGCCGAGAGTGTCAGATTGATGAATCCGGGGCCCGCAATTTCAACTTTTTCCGCAAAATCAGAATCTGACAGAGCATCAACAATGCGTTCCGCGAGATCTCTCGGCTTTACTTTCGCCGGTTTGGACAAGACCAGGGCGATATTTGTAGCCAGATCCCCGTGAGCGGGGTCGCGCGTGGCTTCTACCGTCCATCCCATCTGGGTAGCTCCAGAAGGTAGGAGAGATTCGGATTCAAGTTTCGCGGCAATGTCCGATATTTTATCTCTGATGAATCTGTTTACATCCATGGTAACGACGCTCCTGCCGCAGAAGAACGATATCGAAACCGATATCTAAAAACTCAATTGCCGGTGTGTGGTGATTCGCACGTGATGGGGACTAGCTCAATTCCGGGGTAACGTCAAACAATCTCGCATGTTCATTCGCAGCAAATCGATCTGTCATTCCGGCAACAAAATCCCTGATGGCGGAACGGCGTTGATCTGCTTCATTTAGATCGCGGTTTTTAGCCCAGTCTCCGGGTATATTTTGCGGATGATCCACATAATGCTGAAATAGATCGAGGACAATATCCTCCGCACTTTGCATAATGCGGACAATCCTTGGATGTTGATAAACAAAAGAAGACAGAAATGCTCGCAGTCCATCGAGTTTTTTTTCAAGATCTTCCGAAAACGCAACGACAGACTGCGAAGAGGATCGAATATCGATCAGGGAGCCAGGTTTCAAGCGTTCCAACCGTCGTTCTGTTTCCGAGATAACGTCATCGACGAAAAGCGTAATCAGACGCCGTTTGAGTTCATAAAGTCGACGCGCATGTTCCAGTCCCTCGAATTCCCGTCCCATTTCTTGCAACAGGTCGCGTACCAGCGGAACGCTTTCAAGCTGCGCAAAATCTATAAGCCCAGCCCTCAGACCGTCATCGATATCATGGGTGTTGTAGGCTATATCATCGGCAATCGCTGCAACCTGGGCTTCGACGGAGGCAAACTGATCCAGGGACAAATCATGTTTCTTTGAGTAGTTGATGATAGGTAAAGGTATGCCGTTTTCGCCGATAGTTTCAACCGGCTTGCCATCAGGCTGCAACAGGGGACCATTGTGTTTCACAAGACCTTCAAGGGTCTCCCAGGTGAGATTGAGACCATCAAAGTCACTGTAGAGCTGCTCGAGTTCCGTGACCACCCGCAAACTCTGGGCATTGTGATCGAAGCCTCCTATATCTTCGGTTGCTTCATCTAATGCCCGTTCGCCGACATGACCAAAGGGAGTATGACCCAGATCATGAGCAAGCGACAGAGCTTCCGTCAAATCCTCATCGAGACGCAGGACACGGGCAAGGACTCGGGCAATTTGTGAGACTTCAAGACTGTGGGTCAGTCGTGTCCGATAATGGTCGCCTTCATGGTAGATGAAGACTTGTGTTTTGTAACTCAGACGGCGAAATGCCGTACAGTGCACGATCCGGTCCCGATCTCTTTGAAATGGAGACCTTGTCGGGCTGTCCGGTTCGCTAATTAATCGCCCGCGACTGTGCTCGACATGTACGGCATAGGGAGCAAGAAATTCAGTTGAAATTGCCACGGAACTTCACCTCGGTAACCCTTTGAAAATTCCCTTTTCAAACCTATGTTAATACCATCAGATTGAATTATAATGTTTTTATCTTTTCGGGTTATAATCCCACTCCCGATCAAGAAAAGACAATTTATGCCCAGGCAATGGATAACGAAATCAACAAAGTCAAATGTTCCCAATAATATCGATATATATTAAGGACTTGTCTAATTGAAATTTGTTGATTTGAAAAACCATGAAATGATAAATGCCCGTTTGGAGATTTGAATATGTCGGTAACCGTTAGTCTTCGTGCAGCAGACCGAATCAGCGAAATCGTGGCTGGTGAGAAAAGTGCGACGATGCTTCGAGTCAGCGTCGAAGGGGGTGGTTGCACTGGATTTCAGTACAAATTCGATCTCGTCGACGATAAGTCCGATGATGATTTGGTTATCAATCAGGGAGAGGCCACGATCTTGGTTGATTCCGTTTCCCTGGATTTCATGGCGGGTTCCGAAATTGACTATGTGGAAGATCTGATCGGCGCATCCTTCAAAGTCAACAATCCCAACGCGGTGGCCGCCTGCGGTTGCGGTACAAGTTTCACAATCTGAATTTCGAGATCCTTCAATCCCGGAACAGCTGCAGCTGAAATGTACAACCGCGAGTGATTCAGTTGTCCGCATGCGCCGCTTCTGGTTAGGTCAAAAAAATTAAACTATGAAAATTGCAACCTGGAATATCAACGGAATAAAAGCGCGATCAAAGAATCTGGAAATATGGCTCAAAGAAAGCAATCCGGATGTCGTCTGTCTGCAGGAAATAAAATCACAGACCGAAGCATTCCCCGGGGAAGCTCTCGAAGATCTCGGATATAATGTCGCTGTCCACGGACAAAAATCATTCAACGGTGTTGCGATACTCTCCAAGCTGCCTTTTGACGAGATTGTAACCGGGCTACCGGGGGATCCATCTGACGAGCAGGCGCGCTATCTTGAAGCTGGAATTTCGACGGAGACCGGGTCCTTACGGGTCGCCTCGATTTATCTGCCCAATGGTAATCCGGTCGATTCTGAAAAGTACCCTTACAAGCTATCGTGGATGCAGCGTTTGCAAGACCATGCCCGTTCCCTGATCGAATTTGAAGAACCCCTGGTTCTGGCGGGGGATTATAATGTGATCCCAACAGATGACGACGTACACGACCCGGAAGCGTGGCGCGATGATGCACTTTTCCGACCCGAATCTATTCAGGCGTTTCGGTCAATTGTCAATCTGGGTCTGACAGACGCCTATCGCGCCTGCCATCACGAGATTCATCAATTCACTTTCTGGGACTATCAGCGCGGTTCCTGGCAGAAGGATCACGGAATTCGAATTGACCATCTGCTGCTGTCTCCGCAAGCTGCGGACCGCTTGAACCAATGTGAAATCGATCGCCATACCCGTGGCTGGGAAAAACCATCGGATCATGTACCCATCTGGGTCGATCTGGACATCTAATTCAGATCAAGTCAGATTTGATCACGACCTAATCAGGGGCGAAGCACTCCGCGGTCATTGGAAATGACACTTCCATTGCTCAGAGAATCTTCGTTGATTCCAAACGTCGCCGTGCCCAACAATATATCAGATCCTGGACTGCTGTTGACCGCATCGTCATTCTGATTGTCGGCGATGGCATTCGGCGTTTTGCCAATAATGATCCCGTTCAGATTGTCGGGATTACCCGTCGCCAGATCGGTGTCCAGTTCAGGAACACCTCGATTGAAGCGGCTGGCAAAGATTTCACGTGCCTTGGCGCGTTGTTCAGGGCCGGCGTTTTTCGAAAGCCGGCGATAGGTGCCCAGGATTTGTTTCCTGTCGTTGGGTTTATTGAACTGCGATTTGTACTGCGAATTGCGCACAGCCGCCTGAAGCAGGGCAAGAGCGACCGGCTTGTTGGCCTTAACACCCTCTCCCTTCCAATAGAGAGTACCGAGAAGGGCCTGTGACAATGCGTGATTTTGTTTCGCCGCCAAATTCAACCATTGCGCAGCACGGAAGGGGTTTTTCCGAACACCGAGACCGCGTAAGTGCATTCGCGCCAATTGGTACTGCGCTACGGGATCCCTGAGATGGCTCGCTGCATGGGTATAATTTCGAATGGCTTCACTTGCATTCCGCCTTATGTTCGCATCAGGAATACCCTTGCGATAATAATCGCCAACCGCGACAAATGCCTCGGCGACATAAGTTCCAAGTGCATTCCTATGGCTGACCCGGGAATAGTTTTGAGCAATATGGGCATAGTACTCGAAAGCCATAGCGTCGTTTTTCTTGGTGCCATTGCCGTTGGCATAAATACGTGCGAGATTCAGAACCGCACCGATCACACCTTTCTCCGCCGCAAAATTCAGCGCCGGCAACGCCCGTTCAAAATCTTCGGCATGATAAGCCGCCATACCCTGCCTGTAGGCTTCTACAGGAGATGAGAAGTTCTGAACCTTGTCCTTGGCCGCGGCTGGTGGTGCCAGCACGCTAAATTGTAAACCTGCAATAATCGTGAAAACGACTAGCGCTTTCGCCCTGAAATTAGATGTCTGCATAGCAATTAACTTCCGCATTGCCTCCGGGATGTGTGATTGCTCCGTCGCGCGCAGAACCAACCTCTTGCGCATATTTCCACAACACCCCACTGTTGTATTGATGTTCCCTGGGTTGCCAAGCTGCCCGTCGTTTTTCCAGCTCGGCCTCATCGACTTCAAGGTCGATCGTTCCTTTTTCCGCATCGATTGAAACGATGTCTCCGTCTTTTAACAATCCTATCGGCCCGCCAACCTGTGCTTCAGGTCCGACATGGCCGATGCAAAATCCGCGGGTGGCCCCCGAAAATCGCCCGTCCGTAATAAGGGCTACGCTGTCACCAGCGCCCTGCCCGTAGAGCGCAGCAGTCGTCGACAGCATCTCTCGCATACCCGGCCCGCCTTTCGGACCTTCGTAACGAATTACAATGACGTCGCCTTCTTCGTAATCCCGGTTCTGAACCGCCGCAAAAGCATCTTCTTCACAATCATAGCAGCGCGCCGGTCCCCGAAACTGGAGCTTCTTCATTCCCGCAACTTTGACTATGGCGCCTTCCGGTGCCAGCGACCCCTTCAGTCCAACGACACCGCCGGTGTCACTGAGAGGTGAACTCACGGGATAAATAACGTCTTGATCCCCATTGAATTCGACACCTTCGAGATTTTCAGCAATTGTTTTGCCTGTAACAGTCAGACAATCACCGTGCAGAAAACCGCCATCCAGCAATGTGCGCAGCAGAACAGGAACACCGCCGGCTTCGAACATATCCCTGGCAACATATTTTCCACCGGGCTTGAGATCGGCGATATACGGCGTTTTGCGGAATATCTCAGCGACGTCAAAGAGATCGAAATTGATGCCGATTTCGTGGGCGATCGCCGGCAAGTGCAGGGCGGCATTCGTTGATCCCCCAGTTGCTGCCACGACGGTTGCGGCATTCTCCAGGGCTTTTAACGTTACAATGTCACGGGGACGGATTCCCTGTGCAACCAAATCCATCACCGCCTTGCCACTGGCAACCGCATATTCATCCCGGGATTCGTATGGGGCCGGAGCACCGGCGGATCCCGGAAGCGCTAATCCCATGGCTTCCGAAACACAGGCCATTGTGTTGGCTGTGAACTGGCCGCCACACGATCCGGCACTCGGACACGCTACGCATTCCAGTTCATGTAAGTCGTCTGCTGACATATTGCCCGCGGAGTGCTGACCTACGCCTTCGAAAACATCAACAACCGTGACGTCTTTACCCTTAAATCTCCCCGGCAGAATTGAACCGCCATACATGAAAACGCTGGGGACATTCAGACGGACCATGGACATCATGATGCCCGGCAGCGATTTATCGCAGCCCGCCAGGCCAACCATGGCATCGTAACAATGACCGCGCATAGTTAATTCAATGGAGTCGGCTATAACTTCGCGCGAAACGAGGGAGGACTTCATGCCCTGGTGTCCCATGGCAATACCGTCGGTGACGGTGATCGTGCAAAATTCCCGGGGAGTGCCGTTGGCTTCCTCAACCCCTTTCTTTGCAGATTGCGCTTGACGCATAAGTGCAATGTTGCAGGGTGCGGCTTCGTTCCAGCAGGAAACAACGCCGACAAAAGGCTGATGGATCTGCTCTTCAGTCAGCCCCATAGCATAGTAGTACGATCTGTGCGGTGCGCGATCCGGCCCTTCCGTTACATGACGGCTGGGTAATTTACTTTTATCAAATGTATTGGCGTCCATAATTCAATCTTCTATCGAACCTATTGTCGGCTGGAATTCAATCATCGACAGTCTAAACGTTGATGTGCCGTCGCATCTAAACAAGTGACGACTTCCGATACTCAATAAAAAATTACCACATTTGGACCGATATGTCTTTTAACCAGTCCAGATCGTTAATGCTCTGAATCCCCGCTCCACAAGTCTTTCAATTCCCGACTAGCCTGTTTAATACACCGCAACCGTTCCATATGTGGCGACTTTATCGCCACAAATTTTCGGCAAATTCTCGTTCCAACCAATCAGAGATTTATTGTCGAATATTTGTGGCGCAATCGAGGCAAC
>JBPCWG010000561.1:0-3805 GCA_051009705.1 Methyloligellaceae bacterium
ATGGAAAACCACCCCGCGAAGCCTACAATGCACTTGCGGAGCAAGGTTGGCTGGGTATCATCGTTCCCAAGGAATATGGCGGTTCTGAACGAAATGCCATCGAATTGGCTATCCTGCTGGAAGAGGCCGGTCGTCATTTCGAAGAGCTTGGGGTGTGGCTGTTCCGCACGATTACCTATGGTGGATATGCGGTTATGGCTCATGGCACGAAGGAGCAGAAGGAATTTTTCCTGCCCAAGGTTGCCAATGGTGAGTTGAGCTTCTGTTTCGGTTTGACCGAGCCGGAGTCCGGATCGGATGCGGCAGCGTTGAAAACCCAAGCCAGACCTGATAGCAATGAGAACTACACCATAAACGGACAAAAAGTGTTTACGTCGGGCATGGATATCAGTGACTATTGCCTGCTGGTCGCCCGAACCAGTGATGGCGAGAAAAAGCAGCAGGGAATTACCAACTTCCTTGTCGATACATCCCTTGACGGGATCGAAGTCCGAAAGATCGATACGCTGGGTCATCGAGCCATCGGGACGACGCAGGTATTCTATGAAGATGTCAAAGTACCTGCGACAGCCGTTCTGGGCACGGTCGACCAAGGCTGGGCTGCCGCGGACGCCTATCTCTGGTATGAGCGGCTGTGTCTTTCCGCAGCCAGGACGGGAGCGGCTCTGGCCGCATTTGATTGTGCCCTGGATTATGCAAAAAACCGCAACCAGTTCGGCCGACCAATTGGCAAGTTCCAGGCCATCTCCCACAAGCTCGCCGATATGAAAATGATGCTCGATATTTCCCGAACGATGGTTTATCGCTTTGCCTGGCTCGTTTCCAAAGGACGCGCGACACGTGAAGATGCCGCAGTCCTCAAGCTTTATTCCAGTGAGGCCTATAAAGCCGTTTCCGATATGGGGCTTCAGATATTCGGTGGTTACGGCTATTGCATGGAGTATCCCATGCAACGTTTTTTCAGGGACTCGCGCCTGTCGGTCATCGGCGCCGGGACTTCGGAAATTCAGAGAAATATCATTGCACGTTCCCTGGGACTTTGAGAGCAGATGTCATTTCCGCTTCAGGATGTGAGGATTTTAGAACTCGGTCAGATCATTGCCGGCACCTATGGTTGTCAGATTCTGTCTGACCTCGGTGCGGAAGTGATAAAAATCGAATCCCCCGGCGGTGATCTCGGCCGAATTCCATCCGTCGCGCCGGTCAATGGGTTGAGCGGGCTGTTCCTGACCTATAACCGAAACAAAAAAAGCGTGGTTATCGATCTGAAGTCGGAAGATGGCCGCGAATTGTTCTATGGCCTGGTAAAGAAAGCCGATATCGTTATTGATAATTTCCGCCCCGGAGTTCTTGAACGGTTGAAAGTTGACTATGGGACTCTGAATGCCATCAATCCGCGAATCATCCAGTGTTCAGTTACCGGATTTGGAAGTTCCGGTGAATACAAGAACCTGCCCGCCCTCGACATCATCATTCAGTCCATAAGCGGTCATATGTCCATAACCGGCGAGAAGGGGCAACCACCGGTACGAACCGGAATTCCGCTTGCAGATCTGAGTGGCGGAATATTTTCCTGCAAAGGCCTGCTGGCCGCACTTTATGAGCGAGAAAAAACGGGAAAAGGACGCCGGCTTGAGATTTCCATGTTTGACGGTATGCTCAATCTTTTGAGCTATATTGCGACCGTACGTCTTTCCGGCGGTGAAATGCCAATGCGCCTCGGTTCCGCCCATGAATTTACCGTTCCCTGGGAAGCTTTTGAAACGACGGACGGCTTCCTCGTCATCGCTTGCCGCCAGGACAATTTCTGGCTGCGGCTTTGCGATGCCCTGAAGCGTCCCGATCTTGCAGCCGACACGCGGTTTACTACCAACGGCCTGCGCGTAGAAAATCGAGAAATACTGGTTCCGATCCTGAAAGATATATTTGTCGAGAAATCAACATCAGACTGGCTGGAACTGATGCGTGACTTCGACGTTCCCGCCGCACCGGTTAATGATATCGATGGCGCATTTGCGGAACCCCCGGTTGCTGAGCGGGATATGATCGTCTCTTATGAGCATCCCGAAGCGGGACCGGTTCGCCTGCCTGGCAACCCTATTAAATTTGATGGCGCACCGGAAACTATATCAGAGCCGGCGCCGCTCCTGGGAGAACATACAGAAGTTTTACTTAAAGAGATCCTGGAGCTGAATGCAGAAGCGATTGCAGATCTCAAAGCCAGGGGTATCGTCGCCTGAACGTTGACTGGATAAGAATACAATAATTACAGGGATTGAAGAGAATGACAGGTTTGTATTGGGAGGAATGGGAGGTCGATGCGGAATTCGTCACTCCGGGAAGGACCATCACCGAGGCTGATGTGGTCAACTTTGCCGGTATTTCAGGAGATTATAATCCTCTGCATATAGACGAGGAGTTTTGCAAGAACACCCAGTTCGGAACAAGAATCGCGCACGGCCCGCTGGTCTATGCAATTGCGGCGGGGCTTCTGTTCCAGCTGCATTTATACGATGACACTCTCATCGCCTTTCTTGGCTTTGACAGCCTGAAGTTTACCAAACCGGTCAAACTCGGCGACACAATTCATGCGCGCATCACAGTTCTGGAAAAACGTGAAACCTCGAAACCGGACCGGGGTGTCATGAAACGCAGGCTTGAGGTCGTTAACCAGGATGGTGATGTTGTGCAGGAGGGGATTCAGGCATTTCTGCTGAAGAAAAAATCGGCTGATGCCGGCTAGTTCCTTTCGCAGCCGAGAATATATGGCGGCAGCGAATATCACTGCTTAATGTTCCAACCCCTTATTGAATTTTTGGAGTCTAGTTCATGTCAGATCCTCTCATCACTCTCTATGTTCCCGGCGGTCGCCCCGAGCTCATTGAAAAGGCCGCGAAGTACAATCCCGATGCTCTTATTATTGATCTCGAAGATACTGTCCCACCGCCATTGAAGGCTGAAACCAGGGAGAATATTGCCAGGCTTATTCCGGATCTCAAAACTCCGGCCCTCGTTCGCGTCAACAATGATCCTGATTATCTTGACGATGATCTCGCGCAAATCGCCTCTGATAATATTATCGGTATCGTCCTGCCGATGATCGATGATGCAGAAACGGTAAAGCATGTTGATAGACAGCTAAAGGAGGCTGAACAGGAGAAGGGCCTGCCGGAAGGGACCGTAAAAATAATTTTGCAGATCGAATCCGCGCTCGGCGTTATGCGCACCTATGAACTTTCAACGGCGAGTTCACGCGTTGTTTCGGTAACCTTTGGAAGCGCCGAGGATGGTGATTTACAACGGGATCTACAGTCTTCCTGGTCCGCTGAAGGTCCTGAACTGCTTTATGCACGGTCTCGTGTTCTTCTGGAAGCACGGGCCGCGAAACTCCCTTTTGTTCTCGACGGAGCCTTCAGTGATATAAAAAATCTGGATTCCTTCCGCAAGGATTGTGAGATTTCCAAACGACTGGGATATGACGGCCGAACCCTCATTCATCCGGGCCAGTTCGAGATTGCCCGGGAGGTCTACCGGCTGAGTGCCAGCCAGGCGGCCCATTATCGCAAAGTCGTTGAGGCATTCGAAGCGGCGGAGAAACGTGGAGAAGCCGCCATTCAGGTCGGAGGCAAGCTGATCGACTATGCCATGTACAAGCAGGCCAAATCGGCGCTCGTCAGGGCATGACGGCCTATTGATGTCACTGATCTGATTTAGGTCTATTTATCCGGAACCGGCCATTTGTACAGGAAGGTCAGGTAAGTGAGTGTCAGGTAGACGACCACCGAAACGAACCAGCCAAAGATAA
>JBPCWG010000562.1:0-5591 GCA_051009705.1 Methyloligellaceae bacterium
ATCCCGATGTCCCCGCTCAGGGACAATCCACCTGAATTTCACCGGCTGATATTATTTAATCAGGAGTTCCGGATCAAAGTGTGCGATCTTTGTCCCGGAAATAATTTTCCGGAAAACCGGTCAAAAGGGATTTGCTCGATCCCAGTCCCTGGCTTTACTCAGACATATTCAGCACTCAGACATATTCAGCAGCGGCGTTCCGGTTCTGTTGCGAACCGTCCTCCAGAAATTGGGTCACGACCTGATTGCGGCCATTGCGTTTGGCCTGATAAAGTGCCTGATCCGCGCGCGCCAGAATTTTCTCACTGGTATCGTGTATATCCTCAAAACTCCCGAGTCCGATACTGGTCGTAATTGCAATACTCAGATCCTCCGACACCCTGAAGGGTTCGGTGGCTATACGACTGCGCAAACGCTCAGCCACAACAACAGCCCGATCTATGGATGTTTCCGGCATGATGATGACAAACTCTTCGCCACCGACCCGAATTGCCAGATCGATACCCCGCGTGTTTTGACGAATGCGTTTTGAAAACTGCTTCAATACGAGATCGCCGGTATGATGTCCGTGGGAGTCATTGACCGATTTGAAAAAATCAATGTCCGATACAAGAACCGTGAGCGGCTTGCCGCTGCGCAGCGCTTCATCCATCAGATTCTTCAAATTTCCATCCATGAAGCGGCGGTTATAAAGCCCGGTAAGCGGATCAACGATCGCCATTTCCGCACGTTCGTCAAACTGATTCTGAAGAAAATCCGTATAGCGCTTGCGTTTTAACTGTGTCTGCACCCGCGCCACGAGTTCGTGGGTATCAATGGGGCGAACCAGATAATCGTTTACGCCCATATCCAGAGCCCGGAGCAGGCGCGCTTCATCACCCGGATCAGTGATGGTCAGGATCGGCAGATGCCGGGTCCGTTCCATGGATCGTATTTGTGAGCAAATTCTCAGGCCGTCGGAATTCTTGAGGCTTAAGCTGAGAATAAGCAGGTCGTAATTCACTTCCGTCAGTTTGAACAACGCCGCCTGGGCATCGGACTCAATCTCCATGGCATAGTCGGGTAAAGCCTCGGCAATGCGGCAGGCGGAGCGCGGATGATCATCAATCGTCAGGATCTGGCAAGGCTCTGCATTATTTCTTGCATCCCTCAGGCTTTCCAGGAAGACATCACCCTGAATCTGGTTCTGATTGACCAGACGTGCAATCAACTCATCAGTGACGGTTTTCAACCGGCTCAGATTTTTGACACGGGTAATGAGCGCTATATCGTCAACCGGTTTTGTCAGGAAATCATCAGCGCCGGCTTCGAGTCCCCTGATCTTGTCGGAAGCCTGATCGAGAGCGGTGACCATGATCACCGGAATATACTGCGTCTTCGGATCCGATTTGAGTTTGCGGCAAACCTCAAAGCCATCCATTCCAGGCATCATGACATCCAGCAGGATGACATCAATCGGGGTTTTCTGACAGATTTCCAGAGCCTGCGGACCGCTGTTGGCGGTTGTGACATCGAAATATTCCGATGTCAGACGCGCTTCCAGAAGTTTTACATTGGCGACTATATCATCGACAACAAGAATGCGTGCTGTCATCTTTGTCCCCCCACAGACTGAGCATCACCAATAAAATGGCGTATCGTGTCAATGAATGCGGGAATAGAAATAGGCTTGGCGATATAGGCCTCGCACCCTCCTTCCCGAATACGCTCTTCATCACCTTTCATCGCAAACGCCGTCACGGCGACCACAGGGATATTCCTGAGCGCATCATCTTCCTTGAGCCATTTAGTAACTTCGAGCCCGGATATTTCGGGTAACTGGATATCCATCAATATCAGATCCGGTCGGTTCTTCTGCGCGAGGTCCAGAGCTTCGCGGCCATTCCGGGTCTGCAGAATTCGATAGCCATGGGCATCGAGCAGATCGTGAAACAGCTTCATATTCAACTCATTGTCTTCGACAATTAGAACGGTTTTGCTCATACCCGAAATTTCTTTTGTTCGATTTACACAGGTGACCGTGTAATTTCCTATCCATGGTAGGCTAATAAAGTTACATCTTTCAAAATCAGCCGTGGGAAAAAACCACTGACCTGAGATTTTAATTCACAGGAAACCTATAACCAACTGATTAACAGACGCATTTTTGCCTATTTAATGTTTAGAAGATATGAGCCATGGTGAACAAATCTTTAAATATCAGGGGAAATCAGGACACAGCAGTCGATATTTCCATTCAAGCCCTGTCATTTCTGGCTGCAAATGAAGAAATTCTGGGCCAATTTGTTGAACAGACGGGTTTTAGTTTTGATCATATTCGCAGTGTTGCCAACACAACTGAATTCCGAATCGCCATGCTGGAATTTCTCCTCAGCGATGAATCCGTTCTGCTGACATTCTGTTCTAACACTTCCATAGATCCATCATCCATTCAGCCCGCCCGCGACAATCTGAATGCCATACTGTCCAACGAACTGTGAGGCCCAATTGTGTATGCGGCCCGTCGATGCAGGTTACCCCTGATCCGACAGCGCTTGCGGGAAAGTCATGCGGTTAGAGCAATCAACGACGTCTCGACAGTGAAGGATTTCACCGCGCACGAGGCAAGTATCGCCAAATGAGGAATGAACAGGCGTCTAAGGCTTGCAGTCACTTTCTTTTAGAAATTCAATTTCCTTGAGAGCCCCACGCATTGAAAAATCGTCATAGTCAATGGTCAGATCGCGACTGACTCCGTTGGAATAGAGGCGAAAGCCGATCTGGTAAGACGGCGTTTCCTGATCTTTCTTGCCTTCCTCGAAATAGCTGATCGTTATCGGCCACCATGTCAGACCATCCAGGGCTTTTGCACTGGTGACCGGGGGAAGGTTTTTTCCCGCTGACTTTGCTCTTGGTTTGCCGATGAAAGTCGTTGTAGCGTAGAGCTTCTGCCCATCCTCGGAGCCATCATAGACGGGCGCTTGAAAAATCGTTTGCCCTTCCGACGCGGCTCTCAGTACAGCGAGGCTGTGCTGGGTGGGAAACAATATCTTTGTCGGAAACTGCAGATTTTTAGGCTTGGGGTCCTTGATTTTTACATCAACGACTTCCCCATCCAGGAGCCGCTTGGCATCCCCGGATGTTTTTTCCCGCAATCTCTGATTGAGATACTGGCTGGAATTGAAGCGAAAACGCTGGCCTTTGCCGGATTCCCAAGTTGAAGACCGTAAATCAGACAGGGTCGGACTGCCTTCCCGGTTGAGCACCTCGGTAACAAGCCGCATGTTGAGCGTGTATCCCTCGCAAGCCGAACCGGAGAATTCAAACACCATACGGCCGCTAATACCGGAAATACTGGAACCCCTTTTGGACTCGCCCATAGACATTTCATAAACGGCCCTATGAGGGATAAGCTTGGTTCCTTCAACCAGGGCTTCAGCCTTGTCGGCAGCGACACTTGTGACTATGAGAGCACCGAGAACCAGGGCCATGTTTGATCTGTCGTATCGCATCATCTCAATATATCTCTCTTTATACCGTTTGGTTTAGATATTCCGGTTCACTGGCTAAAGGCTTCTGCGGCTTCATCCGTTAATCAGGAACTTCCATCAGAGTTTCAATGACGAGTGTGTCGCGGTTGCTCTCGTCAAATTCTGTCTCTATTAATGGGAACAGTACCACTAACAAAAACCCTATCAAATAGAACTTACCTAACTCTTTCGTTCAAACCAGACCGACGCAATCCTCTGAGATTTGGGAGTCCATCATGAAAAATTCAATAGAAAATCGGCTAGAATCCTTGGGGATTCAACTGCCAGACGCCCCCGCACCTGCCGCCAACTATATTCCCTATTTAGTTGAGGGGGGCATTTTGTTCATATCGGGGCAAATCTCGAAAGCGGGAGATGGCGGCCTCATTACCGGAAAACTGGGCGCTGATCTTGATATTGAAGCCGGCCAGGAAGCCGCAAAGGTTTGTGCCATCAATATTCTTGCCCAGGCGAAAGCTGCTCTGGGGGATCTGGATCGAATTAAAAACATGATCAAACTCGGCGGTTTCGTGAATGCCACACCCGAATTCTCCGACCATCCCCAGGTCATCAACGGGGCTTCAAATTTTCTTGCCGAAGTTCTGGGTGACAAAGGGCAGCATACGCGCTTTGCGGTCGGTGTCGCCGGCCTGCCGTTTAATGTCGCCGTCGAAATTGATGCGCAAATCGCCATTGCCTGAGAACAATGGGGCGGCAGCAATTTCCATGGCTGTATCGGCCGATCGCTCATCGGGGTTTACATGATCGCGACGCCGGGGTGATCGAAAACAGCCGGTCCGCAGTCGAGGCGGCATTGGCCGGAAACTTCGCTATCGAAGTGGACCTCCAACCGGACCGCGACGACAATCCGATGGTCTTTCACGACGAAACCCTGGATCGGCTGACCCGATCCGGCGGACGGATCGACGCGTTGGGTGTATCCGAGTTGCGGGAAATTCAATATCAGGACTCCACCGACACGATCATGGCACTGGAAGACCTGCTGATTGCGGTCGCCGGCAAAGTTCCCCTCATTGTCGAGATCAAAAGCATGTGGCGCGACCAACACCGATTTGTCGAGAAAATTGTCACAAAGTTTCATGCATATGATGGAGAGTTTGCACTCATGTCATTTGATCCGGCGATCATGATGACCATCAAGTCTCTGGCCCCGGAGTTTTGCCGAGGCCTTGTTGCAGAGCAGTTCCGTGACACAGCCTATTGGAAACAACTTTCGTGGGCGCAGAAATTTGTGCTAAAAAATCTGCTTTGGAGTTTCCGGGTTCGGCCACACTTTGTTGCCTATAACATCGCGGATCTGCCAACCATAGCGACGTATCTGTTTCATGGCCTTCTGAACAAGCCGCTCCTGACCTGGACGGTACGGACGCATGCTGACAGGCAAAAGGCTGAGAAGCTTACCGATGCCATGATTTTCGAGGGATTTGTTCCCTAAAGGCAGAACGGAAAAACAATAAATCAGACTTTGATCCGGCATATAAGATTGGAAAGAGTACAGAGGAATCGATGGGAGAAGAGGAACAATTGATTGTCCGCGTGGTTCCGTCTATCGGGGATGTCGATGCCGATAAATGGGACGCCTGTGCCAGTCCGGAAGGACGGCCCTACAATCCGTTTACGTCCTATTCCTTTCTCCATGCACTTGAACGGTCGGAATGCGCAACGCCGTACGAGGGCTGGGCCCCGCAACATCTGTGTCTCGAAAGCGGCGACGGAACACTCCTTGGCTGTATGCCGAATTATCTGAAATCCAACAGCTACGGCGAATATATTTTCGATCACGGGTGGGCGGAAGCATTCGAGTCCGCCGGAGGCCATTACTATCCCAAACTGCAAAGCGCGGTCCCGTTTACGCCGGCTCAAGGCCGGCGCTTGCTTGTCGCACCCGGCCCCCAGGAGGAACATTTTGAAAAACTCCTGGCCAGCGCCGCGATAGAGCTGGTGGACCGTCTTCAAGCTTCATCCCTGCATGTAACATTTCTCACCCATGGTGAATGGGAGCGATTGGGTGAGCTGGGACTTTTGCAAAGAACCGCACAGCAGTTTCACTGGCGAAATGAC
>JBPCWG010000563.1:0-25718 GCA_051009705.1 Methyloligellaceae bacterium
CGCCGCCGATGACAGCGGTACGGCGCGACAGCAGGTTTTTATTCTGTGTGTTATCTTCCGTCACGTCATTCTCCTAAATTCATCAATACTCTGAATTCCCATAGATTTCCCGAGTAGATATGGGGAATATTAAACATCTATATAAGGGCGTATTGTGGTAACATTTGTGCATCAACTGTGTGATACAAGATTTAGCCGGCAATAATCAAATAATTGTGTTGTCTAGGGTCGGCCAGAAGCTCCAACAAGTCTTAATAACACGGTTTTTCGGAGTCCTTATGGGCAACGATGGTCAGCCGTGATAATTCGATCACGAAGCCCTGCTTCCGGAAACCGCTCCGGCCATCTGCGCCAGTGCCTGTTTCAGGTCCGAATTTTCAATGCCGTTCAGTCCCTGATAGCGGGGTTTCGCCTTTCGGCGAACCGGTTTCTGGCTGGTTTTGGTGTCCGCCGTCAGAGGCGCCTGCAAAATTCTGAGATCGGTCACGGCGCGATAGCCATAGTAGGCGTTTATGCGGTCCATAATCTGTTCGCCGTAAAACTGAATTTCGATCGCTCGCGGTCCCTCTACCCGTAGCACCAGCGTCGCACCCTGATCGGCACCCTGGGCGTGGATCTTGCCCGGCGCCAATTGTGAGCCAGTGTCATAAGCCTCTGAATCTTCGGGAAGTTCATCTTTTTTTCGCGGCCATTTGAGCTTTTCAGGCCGGGTAAAACTGGCGAGATCAGGTCCGACGATTTTTTCCCAGTCTGTTACCACCGCATGGGTAGCAAATCCGAACTTCTGAAACAGAGGTTTGGTCAGGCGGGGAACAATGGCTCCGACGCGTTGAGTCGAACGCGAGCGGCGGCGATTATTTTGGGGCCGGCCACCATAAGAAGCTGTGGGGGACATGCGCATAACCTCTCAGTCTTCGTATCTCGGTGTTCAGGAACTCAAATCTTCGGACGCTGGTTCGTGGAATTGAACTTCGCAGAACCAGTACTTCGAAATTTTCGTACTGAAACAGTTAGAACGTGCAAATTTGCCGCGAAATCCGTGGATCGACGCAACAACACGCAATTTGTTCTGGGGATACGCGAGACTGGGATTGGCAATCCTTCCCGACGAACAGGTAATATTTATAAGTGATTCGGTTGATTTTTAGGTGCATAAATCTGCAAAATCGAGGCGAACAAAATTGCAAACGGTGGAATTGGTCAAAATTGATCAAAGACAGAAGGCCAAAGAGGGGCCCTCTTCCTCTCTAGCGGTCCAGCTTTTGGCCTGGTACGACGAGGACCGGCGCGACCTACCCTGGCGGTACGATCCCGGAAAGAGAGCCAATGCCTACAGAATTTGGCTTTCGGAGGTCATGTTGCAGCAGACGACCGTCAAATCCGTTATTCCCTATTTCAACAAGTTTGTAAAAGCTTGGCCCACTGTCAAGAAATTGGCGGCTGCCCCTCTTGAAGATGTTCTCAAAGCCTGGGCGGGTCTGGGATATTATTCCCGGGCGCGAAACCTGCACGAATGCGCGCGTACCGTGGTCCGGGATTACGGCGGCAAATTTCCAGCGACGGTGCGTGAGCTCCAGAAGCTTCCGGGGATCGGCCCGTACACCGCTGCCGCCGTGGCTGCCATCGCATACGGTCAAAGGGCAACGGTCGTTGACGGCAATGTGGAGCGGGTGATCTCCCGCCTGTTCGCCATTGAGACACCGCTGCCGAAGTCAAAGCCGGAAATTAAACAACTTGCGGACGGCCTCACGCCGGATCTTCGTCCCGGCGACTATGCCCAGGCGATGATGGATCTCGGAGCGACCATTTGTTCGCCAAAGCGACCCTCCTGCATGCTCTGCCCGATCAGCGCAAATTGCGACGCCCACGCCAAAGGTAACGCCCAGAACCTGCCGGCCCGAATGGTAAAAGCCAAACGTCCGGTACGCCAGGGTGTCGCGTTCTTTGTGCTCCGGGAAGACGGCTTCGTTTTGCTGCGGGAACGCCCCCGGGAAGGATTGCTTGGTGGGATGATGGAAATTCCCTCCACCGACTGGATGGAAAAACCGCCTGCCAAATCCGATCAGCTATCCCGGTCCTCGCCAGTCAATGGAGACTGGTGGAAGGTGCCGGGCCTCGTGACCCACACGTTTACTCATTTCAAACTTGAGATGACGATTTACCGGACCCTGGTCGAACCCGATGTGTCTCTGAACTTATGGGCGGAACCGGACCGCTGCCGCTGGGTGGCGAAGTCGAAATTGTCAGATGAAGCGCTGCCCAGCCTGATGCGCAAGGTTATTTCCCATGCGCTGGGGGCTAACTGACGTTTCCCGGGGCCTGATCCCGGCTCGTCCCATTCGATTGCGTTTGCCGCCGCTATCCGGAAGTTTCAGGACTAGCGCACTCAGCCAGCCGTGGGATCCGGCAGAACTGTTACTGTAAACCGAGTTGCTGGCGCGCCTCGGTCCTGAGTTCGTCGATGGGTTTCAGCTTTCCCCGATCCTTGTAGTGCCAGAATGTCCAGCCGTTACAGGCCTGGGCGCCCTGGAGCTGTGCCCCGAGTTTGTGTATCGATCCCTGGTTTCCCGAACTGGCAATCGTGCCATCGGCTCGAACATCTGCGGAAATCTTCTGCCGGGCATCGTAGAGAGTGACGCCGGGTTCCAGTATGCCGAGTTCCACCAGAGTTCCAAACGGCACCCGCGGCTGCGCCCGTTTGGGGGTGACGGTTTCTAGGGTTGCCGTATCCAGGGGCTCAACGTTGTCGATGCGATCCTGCGCGACTTTCAGATAATCAGGGTCGCGTTCAATGCCGATCCAGTGGCGGCCGAGTTTTTTGGCCACCGCACCCGTCGTCCCGGTCCCGAAAAACGGATCGAGGACCACGTCGCCCGAATTCGTGGAGGCCAGCAGCACGCGGTTCAGAAGGGCCTCCGGTTTTTGCGTCGGGTGGGCCTTTTTACCGTCATCATTTTTCAGCCGTTCCGGTCCGCCGCAAATAGGAATGAACCAGTCCGAGCGCATTTGCAGATCGTCATTGAGCGCTTTCATGGAATCATAGTTGAATGTGTAGCGGGACTGCGGATCTTTCGACGCCCAGATCAGGGTCTCGTGGGCATTTGTAAAACGTGTGCCGCGGAAATTCGGCATGGGATTGGTTTTGCGCCACACCACATCGTTCAAAATCCAGTAGCCGAGATCCTGCAGATGTGTGCCGACCCGAAATATGTTGTGATAAGACCCGATGACCCAGAGTGCTCCGTTGGGTTTTAACAGCCGGCGGCAGGCTCCAAGCCAGGCCCGGCTAAATTCATCATAGGCCGCGAAATCCTTGAACTTGTCCCAGTCGTGATGCACGCCGTCGACCTGGGTGTTGTTCGGTCGGAGCAAATCTTTATCCAGCTGCAAATTGTAAGGGGGGTCGGCGAATACCACATCAACGGATTCTGCCGGCAGTTTTGCCAACTCGGCAATGGCATCTCCCGCATAAATGCGGTCGATATACGCTCCAGGCTTCGCGCCCGCTTTTTTACTCATAAAACTCTACTCAACTACTACTTGGTTCTAATAAACATCACACAAGATAGGCATTACGCGACGGCATTCACCGGGCTTTGGAAACGGATATTCACCCAGTCTGTCAGACAATCACCGGGACCAGACACCAGGCCGTTTCCCTTTAATTCCGGATTCTATAAGCGGTTGAATCGCAAGTCAAATTTTGAATTGATTTGCAGAACACCACCCGCTCTGTCGTTCTGATCCGCTCTTCCTAACATTCCCGGAGTCCAGCTGTCCACCGGCTTTCTGCAGGCATAAGAAGGTCTTGACAAAGTGGTCCTGGCGGTCCTGTTCTGACTTGTAGCCGGTCAGGGAGACTGCAGTGCCTTCCGGATGGGTTTAAAAGAGCGCCGATGGTGTTCTGTCACACCGAATTTCTCGATGGCCCTTCGGTGTTCTGCTGTGCCATATCCTTTATTGCGGGCCCAGCCATATTCTGGAAAGGCTTCGTCCAGCTCACACATAAGCCTGTCGCGGGTGACTTTGGCGACTATAGATGCAGCGGCGATGGAGAGAGAGAGGGCATCACCGTTGACCAGTGGTTCGCCTGGACAGGGAAGGGGCGGGCATTTGTTGCCGTCGATCAGCACGGCCTGGGGCGGGACGGAGAGTTCTCCCACGGCCTTTGACATGGCGGCCATTGTCGCCTGCAGGATATTGTCGCGATCAATGTCCGAAACCGTGGTTAGGCCGATGCCGACTTGAGAAGTTTCGAAAATCTCGTCAAAAAGCCGCTCCCGCTGAGCCTCTGTGAGTTTTTTCGAATCGTTGAGACCCTCCGGAAAATCAGACGGTTTCAGAATTACCGCCGCGGCGACCACTGGACCGGCCCAGGGACCACGACCAGCCTCGTCGACACCGGCGATGGTATCGCCGCCAACCTTTTGGGCCAGTCGGTGTTCGGCGTCTAAATTGGGTTCGGATGAGACCAACTTTCGGCTCTCGTTGTAAATTGCTATCAAAGGCAAACAGAGTGCATCACCATTCGCGCGGCATGTCAAAACTCATCCCCCTTTCCTGTCGGAAATGAAGATTGGGCTGGGGATAAGTTCAGAACAGGTTCAGTTGTGCTCCGGGGACCGAAGGTGCTTTGAAATCATCGGTATTCAGACGCAGCTCCCTTATTCCCAGCTGCAACTTTTTGCGTGTCAGCTCGAAACGGTCGGCAATGGAATCCGCAAATGCCCCTCGTCCCCGCATGCGTTCCCCCCATTCCGCCCTGTAAGCTTTGCCCTCTCGTATGTCGAGTACCTGCGCCAGGACCCGATTCGTCGAACTGGGAAACTCGGCCCGCAACCATTCAACAAATAGGTCCCGCACTTCCGGGGGAAGTCGCAGGATCACATAACCGGCTTCCTGGACTCCGGCCGCTTTTGCGGCTTGCAGAATGGCTTCAATTTCATGGGTGTTCAGCGCTGGAATAATGGGAGCCACCATTACCGCCGTGGGAATGCCGGCGTCACTCAATTGTCTCAATGCTTCGAGACGCTTTTTCGGAGTCGTCGCACGGGGTTCAAGTTTGCGGGCAAAACGGTGGTCGAGAGATGTAACCGAGATGGCGACTTTGACCAGATTTCGGTTCGCCATCCGCGTAAGCAGGGGCAAATCCCTGGTGATCATTTGCGATTTTGTGACGATGGTTGCCGGGTGACGGGTTGCTTCCAGAATTTCAAGAATTTGCCGGGTGATCTCGAAATCTTTTTCCAGGGGTTGATAGGGATCCGTGTTGGTGCCGAGTGCAATAGGTTTGGGAACGTAGCCTGGTTTTGCAAGTTCCTTCCACAACAACTCGGGCGCATTTGTCTTGGCAAACAACCGGGTCTCAAAATCAAGTCCCGGCGACAGCCCCAGATAGCTGTGAGTCGGTCGCGCATAACAGTAAATGCAACCATGCTCGCAGCCGCGATAAGGATTGATGGAACGGTCAAAACTGATATCCGGAGAATTGTTGCGGGTAATAATGCTCTTTGCCCGTTCCGTTTGAATTTCGGTCTTCAGAACTTCTTTCTGTTCGAGATTGTCCCAGCCATCGTCAACCCGTTCCCTTTGCAGATTTTCAAACTGGCCACTGCGATTTGAAGGACTTCCGCGGCCCTTCTGGCGGGATATGGGCTGTCCCGGTATATCCGGGAATGACTTACTGAGAGCGGATCGTCGACGCTGATTTGAGGCGGAGGAAAAGGCTGATTTATTGTCTCGAGTGTGTGTCATAGCCAATCGCGAGGGGGCGGATGAAAGTTTGAGGATGACGGTCTCAACGCCGACGTTCGCTTCCTTGTCACGTTGCAATACACGGCGATTATTGTCCGAACAAGAACATAACGTGAACATAAAGCTTTGTCAAACGGGGATCAGGAAAAAAATTTATTGCATAACAACTGCGCATGATAAAAAAGTGGGGCCATGATTACAGTCGTCATTCCCACCCTGAATTCCGACCAGCGTCTTGTTGCCGTCATGTCAGCACTGGTTCCTGGTGTAATCAATGGTCTGATCAAGGAAGTAATCGTCGTCGATGGTGGCTCGACCAACGGAGATGCGGAAAAACTCGCCGAAGACGGCGGCGCGCGGTACATAAAATCCAGTCGCGGGCGCGGCTCCCAGCTTCGTAACGGGGCAGAAGCGGCCAAAGGAAACTGGCTTCTGTTCCTGCACGCGGATACCGTGCTCGAGCCTGGGTGGGAAGTGGAGGTCCACTCTTTCATGGATCGAATCTACCAGGGACAGCGTCAGCCATCTGCCGCATTTTTCAGATTTCGACTCGACGATTTTGGTTACATGCCGAGGGTGATGGAGTTTATTGTCGGTCTGCGCTGTTTCTTGTTTGCACTGCCCTATGGCGACCAGGGACTGTTGGTTCCAACCGCGCTATACAAGGAACTCGGGGGTTTCAAAAACCTTCCCCTGATGGAAGATGTGGATATTGTGCGTCGTCTTGGGCGGCGCCGTCTCGTGATGCTGCGATCCGGAGCCGTCACGAGCGCCAAACGTTATCAGCGCGACGGTTACGTTTTGCGCATGCTTCGAAATCTTTCCTGTCTTACGCTTTACTATTTGCGGGTGCCACCGAGATACATTAGCCGCATCTATGGTTAGATCCCGCAGCTCTCCCATTCGAAATATTACTGACCGGCAGCAGACACTGGTCATCATGTGCAAATCACCTGTTGCCGGAATTGTCAAAACTCGGTTGGCCCGAGATATTGGCATAAGTCACGCAACCCGGCTCTATCGCTCTGTGCTGTTCAATGTCGTGCGCCGCCTGCAGGCTGATCGGCGTTACCGGGTTCTGGTAGCGGTCGCACCCCTGCAGGGGCTGCGGGAAAACTGGTGGCCTCGAGATCTCCCGGATGTGACATGCATCCCTCAGGGACCGGGCAATCTGGGTGATAAGATGCAGCGTGTTTTTGACCTGGACTTCGTCGGTCCAGTGCTGATCATCGGCACCGATATCCCGGAAATTACGCGGCAACGCATCAGCGACGCCTTCCGCGTGCTTCGATCTCACGACGTGGTTCTCGGTCCCGCCGATGATGGCGGATATTGGTGTGTGGGTTTGCGTCGATCTCCCCGCATTCCCTCGATATTTGACAATGTTCGCTGGTCGAGCCCGGAGACCTTTGCCGACACAATTAAAAATGTGCAGCATCTGCGAGTCGGCCTGTGCCCGCCCCTGGCGGATATTGATTCAATTGAGGATTATCACAAACTGAAATCAACTGCTGCCCGTGTGATTGTCAGTTCCGGGACCTAATCCGCTAATTCGCCTTCGGAAAAAATGAGCCCCTTTACTTTTGCCGACCGAAAGGTGAGCAGAGTTTCAAACCTAGCGATGTTCTTCCAGGCGCGGCATGATTTCAACGAAATTACAGGGGCGGTGACGATTGT
Source organism: Methyloligellaceae bacterium (assembly GCA_051009705.1). GTDB lineage: Bacteria > Pseudomonadota > Alphaproteobacteria > Rhizobiales > CAYWUX01 > JANQOC01. The sequence continues at coordinate 7,432 of JBPCWG010000563.1, forward strand.
CTAGCTGGAATTTCAGTATCCCCTCCCAGGCATCACGACATGCGCCCGGTGAGCCGGGAACACAGAAAATATAAGTTCCCTTAGCGACACCGCCACAGGCCCGGGACTGGATTGTCGAGGTGCCAACCTTGTCATAGCTCAAATGATGAAAGAGTATGGAAAACCCGTCAATCTCTTTCTCGAACAGCGGTTTTACTGCCTCGGGCGTCACGTCTCTTCCGGTAAACCCGGTGCCGCCGGTGGTCAGGACCACATCCACATCGGAACTATCAATCCAGCCTTCTACCCGCGACCGGATGGCTGCGACATCGTCCTTCTCAACCCGGTGATCGAAGAGCTCATGCCCGGCATCCTGAAGCAGGGTTGCCAGGAGCGTGCCCGATTTATCTTCCTTGACCGTGCGCGTATCCGAGACGGTCAGGACGGCGATGCGAACGGGAATAAAGGGACGGGAATTGTCAATTTTGGCCATAAGACTCTCTTGAATTCTATTTGCACAATTCTGGATTTTTTGAGTATTGAATCGCTTCAATGAAGCAGATTCCGCCGGTAAACCTCTCCGGCTTTTGTCCGTTTCGACAACTACTCCAGACGAAATCCCTTCTTGACAATATAAGCCCCGAAGTCGGCTCGCTCCGGCTTGGCATATTGTCGCGCCTTGTCCTCCGACCAGCCGTAATTGTCGACTTCGCCAAATTCTGAGGCGTAGCGCTGGCGGGTCGATGGCTGTATCTCGCTTCGATGTCGATCATAATTGTCAATATGCGATTCCATTTCTTCCTCGTGATAGCGGTTCCTGTGCAATGTCGCTTCGAGGGGCAACCGCAGGGAAATGTCGCTTTGCTTGGCCGGCCAGCCCAGGGTCATGCCGGCAACGGGAAACACCCGGTCCGGAAGCGCCAGCATCTCGTTAACCTCGTCCAGATGAAAGCGGATGGCGCTGAGCGGACAACAACCCAGGCCAAGGGCTTGCGCGGCAATGACGAAATTCTGCAACACGATTCCGGCATCGACCGAAGCATTGAAAAAGGCATCCAGATGGTCGTTGGCGAAAGTCTTGTCCCGCCATTCATGTATCTGGGTCTGACGACGGTTGTTGGCGCAAAAGACGACGAACACCGGGGCCGATGCGATCCAGTCATGGCGCATCAGTTCGTTCATGCGTTGTCGTTTGTCCTTGTCCTCGATCAGAATAATATCCCTTTGCTGCAGATCGCTTTTCGCCGGTGCCGCGAGGGCCAGCGCACACACGAGTTCGACAAGTTCCGGACTGACAGGCTGGTCGGTGTAATGGCGGCAGGAGGCGTGGTTCGCGAGAACCTCAACGGCCGAACGATCCTTGAGTTGGTCAGGGGGAAGCGATAACTGGCCTGCAAAACGATGATTTAACTGGTCAATGACTTTTTTCACTGGTGGACCCTTTTCATTCAGACTATTTCGTATTCGTTCTGCAAATTTGGGGGCAGCGACACGTGTACGTTGTCGCGCCTTTATTCTTTCGTCATTCTTTCGTCCCGCGGCTGTCGATCTTGTCGCGTATTGTCAACAGGTCGCGCCAGGCCAAGCGCTTCGCCGACGTCGTTCGCAACAGATAAGCCGGATGCAGGGTGGCAATGGCGGGATAGGAAGATTCATTGATGGCGCATGATTTCCATTTGCCCCTGACCCGCATGATGCCCTCATTGGTTCGGTACATGAGTTTGGCCGCAGCTCCGCCAAGCAGCACAATGAAATGGGGTTGGATGAGTTCGATCTGTCGCTCCGTGAACGGCAGGCAGGTTTGAGCTTCCTGCACGGAAGGGGTTCGATTTCCCGGTGGGCGCCAGAAAACGATGTTGGTGATATAAACGGAACTTTCATCGAGGTTAATTGAAGCCAGCATTTTGTCCAGTAACTGGCCGGCGCGTCCTACGAAAGGAACACCCTGCATATCTTCGTCCCGACCCGGTGCTTCGCCGATAAACACCAATTTTGAGGCGGGATTACCGCGGGCAATACAAGTCGACTTGGCAGTTTTCTTTAACGCACAGCCATCAAAATTATGTATCGCGTCGTTCAGCTCTTCCAGGGTTTTGCAGGCGGCCGCAACGCTTCTGGCCGTTCCTACAGCCTGGTCCACGGAAAGGGGTGCCGGTGTCGATCTTCGCCGTGCGATTTGTTCGCGTCCGGTGACGTCTTGCACGGGTCCGGTATTGATTGCTTTCCCCCCAATTTTGACCGGAAGCTTCGTCGGCAGATCGGTTTTCTCGAACCAGTTCGTTGGTTCCTCGCTGATCGCTTCGTCGACACCGAATTCTCGATGGGACCGGAGTAAGAATCGGGCAATATCTTGGGGCGAATTCTGGTTCATGATAATCAGCGGATATCTGTTGTCCCATTGACCTGATAAGTCTGGCACGACAACCGTTCCCTTATCACGTCTCCCCGGAATTTGCGAAATGTTTATATGATTACCGATTGTTGACGTGCAGAACTTCAGCGTTTATCCAGAACAATTAGATTTGATGCGATAATTTAGAAGAGAAGATTTCCGTGACAACAGAACGCGAATCCATGGAATTTGATGTGGTGATCGTTGGCGCCGGGCCCGCTGGTTTGTCCGCAGCCATTAGACTGAAGCAACTGGAAGCGGAGACGGGCCAGGAGATCTCCGTTGTGGTTCTGGAAAAAGGATCGGAAGTCGGTGCCCATATTCTCTCCGGTGCTGTAATCGATCCCATTGGGCTTAATCGTCTGATACCTGACTGGAAAGAAAAAGGAGCGCCGCTGGAGACACCGGTAACCCAGGACCAGTTTGTTTATCTCGGACCCGCCGGTTCGCTGCGGCTGCCGAATTTTTTGATGCCGCCTTTGATGAACAATCACGGAAACTATATCGTTAGTCTCGGAAATCTCTGTCGCTGGCTGGCAGCCCAGGCCGAAGAGCTGGGTGTGGAAATTTATCCGGGCTTTGCGGCCGCCGAAATTCTCTACAATGATGACGGCAGTGTCAAAGGCGTGGCCACCGGGGACATGGGCATTTCCCGTGAAGGTGAACAGAAAGACTCCTACATGGCGGGTATGGAGCTGTTGGGCAAATATACCCTTATCGCAGAGGGTGTCCGCGGTTCACTGTCGAAGCAGCTCATCAGCAAATTTCAACTCGACAAGAATTCAGACTTTCAGAAATTCGGAATCGGAATGAAAGAACTCTGGGAAGTCGATCCGGACAAGCACCGTCCCGGATTGATCCAGCATACGATGGGCTGGCCATTGCCGAATAGTACCGGTGGCGGCTCGTTCCTTTATCATTTTGGCGAGAACTATGTTTCCGTCGGATTTGTCGTTCACCTCAATTATCAGAATCCCTATTTGTCTCCCTTCGACGAATTCCAGAAATTCAAAAACCATCCATCGATCCGGCCTGTGTTCGAAGGTGGAAAGCGCATTTCCTATGGCGCCAGGGCGATCACAGAAGGCGGTTGGCAATCCCTCCCGGAACTAATCTTCGCCGGCGGTGCCTTGATCGGCTGCTCGGCCGGCATGGTCAACGTGCCGCGTATCAAGGGGTCTCACAACGCCATGATTTCGGGCATGCTGGTTGCGGAAGCAGCGTTCTCCGCCGTCGCTGAAAATCGCAGTGGCGACCTGCTGACCGACTATGCCGCTGCGTTCAAGAGCAGCTCGATTGCCCGCGACCTGAAGCGAGTGCGCAATGTCAAACCCCTTTGGTCGCGTCTGGGCACCGCTGTTGGCGTCGCGGTCGGAGGCGCTGATATGTGGCTGAATAGCCTGTTCCCATTTCTAAATTACACCGTCGGACATGGAAAACGGGATCACGCGACATTGAAAACGGCTTCCGAATCCCGACCCATCGTTTACGCTAAACCCGATGGGTTGGTCACGTTCGACAAGCTGTCGTCCGTATTTCTGTCCGCGACAAATCATGAGGAAGACCAGCCCGTACATTTGCGGTTGCAGAACGCCGACGTACCGATACTTGAAAATCTGCCGAAATTCGACGAGCCGGCGCAGCGATATTGTCCGGCTGGCGTTTACGAGGTCCTGGAGGACAATTCAGGAGAAAAGAGATTCCAGATAAACGCTCAGAATTGCGTTCACTGCAAAACCTGCGACATCAAGGATCCGGCTCAAAATATCAACTGGACGTGTCCCGAAGGCGGCGGCGGACCGAACTACCCGAATATGTGAAGGTTGGGCGCGACAGGCCCGGCCAAGAGCAAATGAGGGATAAGGAAAATCAGAGTTCGCAAGTCAAAATATGCCCATATTGTTTCGATAAAACAACAGGCTAGAAGTTGGGCGTCCACTCATTTGTTGTCCTCGCGAGATGGCCCGGATTAAGCTCTAACCTGTCGAAATTGTGAATTGTGTATCATCACAAGCCCGGGCAAAAGCGTGTTAATTGTGGTTTAGTTATTCATTGTTGCTGAAATTGCCTTGCTCTGCAGGCTGGTTAGAGTGCATCTTTACAAATTCAAACCTTGCTTGCGTGTGGACCCTCAAATCTCAGGAAATAAAGAGCTCACTACATGAAAAGAATGACAGCCTCGTTGCTAAAGTTTGGTTTCGTGATCCTGCTCACATCCGTGTTTACCGTTGGAATTGGTGGCATAGACGGCACCAAGGGCAAGGATGGCCAAACATTTTTGCAAGGGGGCTCGAATGACTCCCTGTTGGGAAATTATCTCTCCGGACGTTTTGCGCGTTCCCAGCGGGATGTCGATACTGCGGCCGACTATTACCAGCGAGCGTTAAGAAAAGATCCGAGTAATGAGGTGATTCTCGAACAAGCCTTTCTCATGGCGATTACCAATGGCGGCTGGAAGGATGCTCGATTTCATGCGCAGGAATTGATCATCAAGAATCCCAATCACCGTATTGCCCAAATCTTCCTTGGTCTCGATGCCTTCACCAAGAATCAACTAAAGCAATCCAAGGGACATTTCGACGCCGTCGGCAAGGGGCAGATCGTCGAACTCATTACCGCTCTGGCCAAGGCGTGGACTTTGTCTGCTGAGAAAAAAGTATCTGAGGCACGTACGACACTCAACAATAAGAACGCTCCGGAATGGGCGAAATTTTATCGCTCCTATCATCAGGCCTTGATTGCAGACCTCGGTGGGCAAAGGAAAATTGCGGAAGGAATTTTTGATCGCCTCTATCAGAGAGATCCGCGATCCCTGCGTATTGCCGTGGCCTATAGCCGTCACCTCGCCCGCCGTGGCATCCGCAAGAAGGCGGCACGGATCCTCGACCAGCATATTCGGCAAACCCGACCGCACCCCGAATCCACAGCCCTTCTCGCCGATATTCGTGCTGGTAAGAAAATTGAACGCCTCGTCAGTAATCCACGCGATGGCATGGCGGAAATTTTCTATGGTCTGGGGGAGGCCCTGACCATCGAAGGCGGTGTTGAATACGGGTTGATCTATCTTCGGCTGGGATTGTTCATGGAGCCTGACTTTCCGCTCATTTATAGTGCCATAGGGCAGGTTTACGAGCAGGCGGAAAAATATGAGCTGGCCATCGACGCTTACAAGAAAGTGTCCAGAAATTCACCTATCTGGAAGCAGGTTCAGATTTCGAAAGCTTTTGCCCTAAACTCCGACGAGCGCCTGGATGAAGCCCGCACGCTGCTTATCGACCTCTCCGAGCAGCATGCCACCGATATTGCGCCGTTACAGGCACTGGGAAATATTCTGCGTTCGCGCATGAAGTTTGAAGAGGCGGAAAAATATTTCACCCGTGCGATCAATCTGATTAAAACGCCCAAGCGGGAACACTGGTCTTATTACTATGCCCGTGGCGTTTGTTTCGACCGTATGAAGAAATGGGACAATGCTGAAGCAGATTTCCAGCAGGCTCTCAAGCTCGACGGCGATCAGCCGCTGGTTCTGAATTATCTCGGGTATTCCTGGGTCGACAAAAACCGAAATCTCAAGCAGGCGATTGCTCTGATTGAGAAAGCCGTCAAAATCAGACCCAGGGACGGCTATTTCGTCGATAGTCTAGGATGGGCCCATTACAGGCTGGGTAACTTCAAAGAGGCGGTCGACCAACTCGAAAAAGCAGTTCAGCTTCGCCCCGAAGATCCGGTCATTAATGACCATCTCGGCGATGCCTTCTGGAAAGTAGGCCGTCGACTGGAAGCCCGCTATCAATGGTTGTTGTCCCTGTCCCTCAAACCGGAAAAAGAAGTCGCGGACCAGATCAACCAGAAACTGGCAAATGGTTTGCGTGCGCAACCGAAAACCAAGGAAGCCAAGGTCGAGGAACAAGAGGGGCAACCTAAGAATTAGGATTGTCGCCCTTACTTGACGAATTAATTCGGACGATCTCCAGTGAATGCCAAGGAAGTTGCTCGGGCCAAAGTCAATTTGACACTGGAGATTCTTGGCCGTCGACCTGACGGCTATCATGAAGTTTCTAGCCTGGTCCTGTTTGCCGACGTCGGAGACGTGGTTTCATATGATGTGTCAAAGTCATACGGTCTGGAAATTATCGGTCCTTTTGCGACAGAACTGACGACTGACAACCTGATTCATAAAGCCGTCGATTACATGCAGCGTAAATTTCGAGGGCTTGAGTGCGGTGCTTTCAAACTCGAAAAATTTTTGCCGGTGGCGGCAGGACTTGGCGGCGGATCGGCAAATGCTGCTGCTGCCCTGAACCTGATTGCCGACGCCCACAATCTGGAACTGTCCCCGGAACTGATTGTCGATATTGCATTCGAGATCGGCGCCGATGTACCTGTCTGCCTGGTGAGTGCTGCAAGCCACATGACCGGAATAGGGGAACAGGTTGCCCCTCTTGCCAAACCCCTGGCACCTCTTTCCGCGGTCCTGGTCAACCCCGGGATCGCTCTGTCTACGGCTGAGGTATTCGCCGCCCTCGATGCCGACAACATTTCCCAAAATTCCAAAAAAGCTGAATCTAGTGACTTGGCCTCACTCGTCGGGAAAGCAGCCAGACCCGAGGATATTGTCCGGATCGCGCGCCACGGGACCAACAGTCTGCAGTCCGCGGCCGAGAAGCTCCGGCCCGAGATCAAAATTGTTATTGAAGCGCTGGAGCATCAGGAGAATTGTCTTTTGGCCCGGATGACCGGAAGTGGAATGACCGTCTTCGGACTTTTTCGGGACGTCTCCTCAGCAAACTCTGCGATGGAGTGCATTCGTTCACGCCATCCAGATTGGTGGGTGCGTTCGGTTGTTCTCAGTTAAAGGTCCGGAGGGATTAGTTTATGCGATTGATGCAGAAAGAAACAACGTCCAGGAGTGCGGATTTGTGCTTTCCTTCTGGAAAAATCGCAAGTGCATCCCGGGCAATCGATCCATAGTGACGGGCCCGGGCGAATGTATCATTGATCGCATTGTGCTTTTCCATTAGCTCCAGGGCCATCTCGAGATCGGAGTCAACGATTTCACCCTTCTCCAGAGTTTTTTCCCAGAAGGATCGTTCTTCCGGTGATCCACGCCTGTAGCAGAAAACAACCGGAAGCGTGATCTTGCCCTCCCTGAAATCATCACCGATGGATTTGCCGAGGCTGGTGGAGTCCCCGGAATAGTCCAGGGCATCGTCCACAAGCTGGAATGCCAGTCCGAGATTGTTACCATAGGACTGAAGCGCAGATTGCTGGGAGGGTTTGCGGTCGGAAATAACAGCGCCGATTTCGGAAGCCGCCGCAAACAATGCCGCGGTCTTGGCATTGATCACCGCGAGGTACTCATCTTCCGTTGTTGTCATGTTTTTTGCCGTCGTTAGCTGCATGACTTCGCCTTCGGCGATGACAGCTGCGGCATTCGACAAAATTCGCAGGGCTTCCAGGGACTCCACTTCAACCATCATCTTGAAAGCTTGTCCCAGAAGATAATCGCCGACCAGCACACTGGCCTGGTTTCCCCAGAGCATGCGCGCTGTCTTCCGTCCGCGACGCAGGTCGCTCTCATCAACTACATCGTCATGCAGCAGGGTTGCGGTATGAAAAAATTCGATGCTGGCGGCCAGGGTCACATGTCCTTCGCCTTCATATCCGCACATCTTGGAAGAGGCCAGGGTCAGCATCGGGCGGATCCGTTTGCCCCCCGAAGATATGAGGTGGTGAGCCAATTCAGGGATCATATCGACATCGGATCTGGCTTTTTCCATGATGATACGATTGACCTGTTCCATGTCTGATTGAACCAGGTTCATCAGGGGTTCCAGCTCGTTCGTTGGATTATTCGTGCCGTCGAAAGATAGTACTACGCCCAATGTTTTGCTCCTACCGCAACTTAGATTAGCAATACAGCCGCCATTGCTTTAGTGTGTATCCGGCACAATGACGCAGAATTTATACGCGACTTTCACGAATTTTGACCATTCAAAGCATTTTCTGCTCAAGTTGTCATGATAAAACTCTAATTTGTCCGGTTTGAAATTGCAGAAGTTAAATCCTAGACTATGAGAGAACTCCTGAGAACCAATGACATGGTATTGGTCAGTTTCATCGAAGCTGTATTGAAAGAGCATGATATCACCTGTATCGTTCTCGATACGCACATGAGTGTTGTCGAAGGTTCTCTTGGGATATTACCGAGACGTATCATGGTAGATGCAGACGACTTGCTTCAGTGTCGCCGGGTTCTGGAAGAAGCCGGCATATCCTCCGCTTCCGGTTAGGTCGGAGATCAAAACGTGGGTCCTGTAGATCAAGGCTTGTCAGAACAACTGCCGGAACTGGAAACCACGGCTGACCGGTTTTTCAATGGAGATCTTTCACTTGATCAGCCAAAATCCGGTCCCAGGACTGCCATAGACGCCTTTTTTCTTGCCGCCGCGATTCCAGAACCAATTCAAGGTACTTTGCGGATCATCGAAGCAGGTGCGGGAAACGGCGCCGTCAGCCTGGCCCTGGCGCTGCGCATCGCGGAAATATACTGTGTCGGTGTCGAGCTTGAATCCCGCCTTGTACAACTGGCTCAGAGCAATACCTACAAGAACAATCTCCAGGAACGCGTTCAGTTTGTTCAGGGCGATGTCACACAAAGCCAGACCATGAATAACCATCCTCTCCTGGTACGGGAAGGATTTGACCATGCGATCGCCAATCCTCCTTATTATTTTTCCGGTTCGGCGCGCCAGTCCAAGGATGAGATCAAGGGTCGTGCTTACGTCCACACACTGGGTGATCTGGATTCCTGGATTCGATTTCTGACAACCGCGACATCCGCGAAAGGAAGTCTGACCCTGATACATCTGCCGGAAAATCTCAATCTTCTGCTCGAGGTTCTGGATGGACGGTTTGGCGACCTGGCTTTGTTTCCGCTTTTTCCTCACGTTGGAAAAAATGCTTCACGGATTATTGTTCAGGGTGTCAAGGGCAGCCGTGGTGGTACCACTCTGCACCAGGGGCTGGTCCTACACGAATCGAATGGTGAATATACGGAAGAAGCTAATCGAATTCTGCGCGATTGCGGGTCGTTGAAGCTCAGATAAGTTGGTATTCCCCGTCTCTTAACGACTCCGATTGCTGGTAACAATGGCCGATCATCGCTTGAAATCCTATAGCTTCAATCTATGTTGCATATTGTCGGAACTTTCCAAAAGTCTTAAGACCTGCAGGATGGTCTCCACCATATAAGTTGAAACCGGAGCATACAAAAACGTGAATTTCTGGCCTTTTCGTCGATCAAACAAAGCCCCCATCGTACCCGTCATTCGCTTGTCGGGAGTCATTGGTTCCAGTTCTGCGTTTCGACCGGGATTAAATATGGCGGAAACAGCCGGGGTCATTGAGCGTGCCTTTTCCACCAAACATAGCGCCGCCATTGCCGTGCAGGTGAACTCACCCGGCGGATCGCCGGTTCAGTCAACGCTCATTTTCAAGCGCATACGAGCGCTCGCTGACGAAAAGAAACTGCCTGTATATGTCTTTGCAGAGGATGTTGCGGCATCCGGAGGTTATCTCATGTCGCTGGCCGGTGATGAGATATATGCGGACGAAAGTTCGGTGATCGGCTCCATTGGGGTCATTTCCGCGGGATTCGGTTTTAACCAATTGATAGAGAAATATGGCGTCGAACGCCGTGTCTACACGGCTGGTAAGAGCAAATCGACACTTGATCCATTTTTGCCGGAGAATCCGGAAGACGTTGGAAGACTGCGGCGTATCCAGGATGAGATCCATGGCCATTTTATCGATCTCGTTAAGGACCGCAGGGGTGACAAGATCGCGGATGCCGGCGATCAGCTCTTTACTGGAGAATTCTGGAGTGGTGCTCAGGCTGTCGAACTAGGCCTAATCGATGGCTTGTCGGACCTTCGCTCAAAAATGCACGAAATTTTTGGTGAGAAAGTCAAATTAAAACTTATTTCGGGAGAAAAAGGCTTCCTGCGGCGGCGCTTGCGATTGCCATTCGGTGGCCGCCTTTCCGAGCTGTATACGGCTTCGGAAAGTAAATCTGGGCTGGTGGATGACGTTATAACCACCCTGGAAGCCCGCTCCCTTTGGTCCCGATACGGGCTTTGACCGTTCGGGTCCGGCATAACCGGAGATGTAATATAAAGTGCCGCAATTTCTGCTATTAGTCGCCGGCGGACTGGCTGCTTGGGCCGGGTACAAACTATTCAAATCCGAACAGGGACGAATCGTCGAAAATCTGAAAAAAGCCCGGGAAGGATCCACCGAGGCGCAAAATTCAGCTTCCGGGCAACCCGTACCCCTCGAACAGGACCCGAAAACCGGCGTCTATAAACCGAAGGACCGGAATTAACTCTGGAAAGTTTCTTTGTACCTTGACCGGGGTCGCTCACCTCAGTAATTTCGGCACAATTTTAGAAACTCAGGCAATCGGTACCGGAATCTATTGCGCCGGCCTTCAACACCACCCTCCAGGATCCATGGCGAAGAAACAATCGAAATCCGGTCAGCCTGCCGCGAAGGAATTAAGGCCGAAGGAATCCTTTCAGGATCTGATCCTGACCCTGCAGCGATTTTGGTCCGAATATGGCTGCGTCATTCTGCAGCCCTATGACATGGAAGTGGGGGCAGGAACCTTTCACCCGGCGACGACCTTGCGCGCTCTCGGTCCCAAATCCTGGAACGCCGCCTACGTGCAGCCGTCCCGACGGCCGACAGACGGGCGTTACGGAAAAAATCCCAACCGGCTGCAGCATTTTTACCAGTTTCAGGCCATTCTCAAACCCTCGCCCCCGGATATTCAGGAGCTCTATCTGCAGAGCCTGTATCGCATCGGTATCGATCCCAAAAACCATGATATTCGTTTTGTCGAGGACGACTGGGAAAGTCCGACACTCGGCGCCTGGGGGCTTGGCTGGGAAGTCTGGTGCGACGGCATGGAAGTGTCCCAGTTTACCTATTTCCAGCAGGTGGGGGGCTTTGACTGCGCGCCTGTTTCAGGGGAGTTGACATACGGCCTCGAACGCCTCGCCATGTATTGCCAGGGCGTGGACAACGTCTATGACCTGTCCTTCAATGGTCGCGATGACGAACGGTCCATAAGCTATGGCGATGTCTTTCTCCAGGCCGAACAGGAATTCTCGCGCTACAATTTCGAATATGCCGACGTCGATCTATTATTACGCCATTTTCGCGATGCGGAAGCGGAATGCCGCAATCTTCTTGAAGTCGGTCAGGGCGCTGAAGGGGAGGCGCATCTCTGCGTTCTGCCTGCCTATGACCAGTGCATCAAGGCGTCCCACATTTTCAACCTGCTGGATGCCCGCGGGGTGATTTCAGTCACTGAGCGCCAGGCTTATATCTTACGGGTCCGGGATCTCGCCAAGGCCTGTTGTACGGCTTGGCTGACGACCGAGGCAGGAGGTGGCGATGTCTAACCTGCTTCTCGAGCTCTTCTCGGAAGAAATGCCCGCCGGCATGCAGGTCCGCGCGACACTGGACCTGGAAAAACTGCTTTGCGATGCCCTGTCCCGTGTCGGCCTTACTCATGGAACTGTTGAAACTTTTGTGACGCCGCGCCGGTTGACGATCGCCATTGCGGATATTCCCGACAAATCTCCGGACATCAGCGAGGAACGCAAGGGACCGAGAGTCGGTGCACCGGAAAAGGCGATTGCCGGATTCCTAAAGTCCGTCGGCCTGTCAACTGTCGATGAATGCGAGATCAAGGAAGACAAAAAGGGACAGTTTTATGCGGTCGCGTTACATCAGCCGGGACAATCCAGTCGCGAACTCCTGGCTGAAATTCTGCCGTCACTTATTGAGAGCTTTCCCTGGTCGAAGTCCATGCGCTGGGGAAGTGGTCGCCTGCGCTGGGTAAGGCCGCTGCATCATATCCTTTGCCTGTTGGACCAGGAGATCGTCACCTTCGAAGTTGATGGCGTGGCAACGGGAGCGGAGACACGGGGACATCGGTTCTTGTCACCCAAGTCCTTCAAGGTTACGGATCTTGCCTCTTACAAATCCAGTCTGCAGGAAGCCCAGGTCATATTGGAGACGGAAGCGCGGAAATCCATGATCCTGGACAAGGCCGGGAAACTTGCCAAATCCGAGGGTTTTTCTCTGATCGAAGATCCGCGCCTGCTGGACGAGGTTGCCGGCCTGGTGGAATACCCCGTCGTTCTGATGGGCCAGTTTGACGAATCGTTTCTCGACGTTCCGCCAGAAGTACTGATTACGTCCATGAAGAAACACCAGAAGTGTTTTTCCCTGAAGCGGCCCAAATCCGACGATCTGGCCAACCGCTTTATCACGGTCGCCAACATTCCAGCCGAAGATGGTGGCCGTTCTATTATATCGGGAAACGAGCGGGTCATATATGCGCGTCTGTCCGATGCAAGTTTTTTCTGGGACCAGGATCGCAAAATCAAACTGGATGTTCATAAGGAACGTCTGGGCGAGATTATATTCCATGAAAAACTCGGGCTTTTGTCGAGCCGGGTTCAGCGCTTGCAGGATCTGACCGTTGCCATTGCCGAACAAATTGGTGCCGACGTAAGCGAAGCGTGCCGGGCTGCGGAATTATGCAAGGCCGACCTGGTCACGCAAATGGTCGGTGAATTTCCAGATCTTCAGGGGTTGATGGGTAAATATTATGCCGAGGCCCAGGGAGAATCTCAGGCGGTCGCCGCCGCCATCGAGAGCCATTACAAGCCACGCGGACCTCAGGATGATATACCCGCGGATTCCGTCGCTTCATCCCTGGCTCTCGCCGACAAGGTTGATTCCCTGGTCGGTTTCTGGGCCATTGATGAGAAACCGTCGGGGTCCAAGGATCCCTATGCCCTGCGCCGCGCCACCCTTGGCGTTATCCGCCTGGTACTCGAGAATAATTTGCGATTGCCCCTGCAAACGGTTTTTGCCGCGGCTCTGGAATGTTATCGCACCCACGCGGGCGAGGATAAACTCGCCCAAGAACTGGCAGCTATCGATGACGAAGCGCTGATCGCCAATCTCTTGGGATTTGTCGCAGACCGGCTCAAAGTCTATCTGCGTGACCAGGGATCCGGGTACGAGCTGATTGATGCCGTGTTTGCCCTCGGCGGGCAGGATGATCTGCAGTTGATTGTTCACCGGGTCCGGGCTCTGGAAGACTTTTTAGGCACTTCGGACGGCGAAAACCTGCTGGCTGGAGTAAAAAGGGCTGCAAATATTCTAAGGATCGAAGAAAAGCAGGACAAGCGCACTTACGATGGCGGCATTGATACGGCGATATTGCAGGATAAATTCGAATCGGCCCTTCATGACGCGGTAAATGAAACTGTGCGATCTGTTTCAAAGTCGTTGGAGGATGACGATTTCGCCGCGGCCATGACCTCTCTCGCCAATTTGCGCCAGCCTGTGGATGATTTTTTTGAAAATGTAATTGTTAATGTGGATCAGCCGGATCTCAGGGTAAACCGCCTGAAACTCCTAGCGGGCATACGCCAGGCGACCCAAAAAGTCGCGGATTTCTCAAGAATATCGTCAGCGGACTAGTATATGATAGAACACGGAACAGGGTGTCCAAAACTACCGAACCCATAATTGTTAACGTTTATAAGCATTACGCTATCCAGAATTTTGAAATTTGCGGAAAGACGGTTTATTCATGGCTACGAACTATTGGGTTTCGAACCTTTGAACAGGGGCATCAATCTGAAAGTTGCATTTGTTTGATTTCGAACTAAAAGTCTCTCAAACCGGGAATTGTTTAGAGATCAAATGACAATTGTCAGATCCGACCAACTGAGGGAGCACATCTCAAATGAGCCAAGCTTTGGCAAAAGAACCTGCTGAGCATAAGTGGGTTTACCGATTCGGGGCGGGTGTCGCTGACGGTTCAGCGGATATGAAGGAATTGCTCGGGGGCAAGGGCGCGAATTTGGCAGAAATGTCCAGCCTCGGATTGCCTGTACCGCCGGGGTTCACAATCACCACCGAGGTCTGTTCCGCTTTTTATGATCTCGATCGCAAATTGCCGGACGGCCTCGACTTGCAGGTACAGGCAGCGATCGAAGAGGTTGGCCGCATGGTCGGGGCGAAGTTCGGCGATAAGGAAAATCCATTACTTGTTTCAGTGCGTTCCGGCGCTCCGGACTCTATGCCCGGTATGATGGATACGGTCCTCAACCTCGGTCTCAATGACGAAACCGTCGAGGGACTGGCGACCCGAGCGTCTGACAGGCGGTTTGCCTATGATTCCTATCGCCGGTTCATTCAGATGTACGCCGATGTTTGCCTTGGCGTCGAGCATCATCTCTTCGAAGATATATTACAGACCTACAAGAATGAGTGCAAACTCGCCAATGATACGGATCTTACCGCCGACGACTGGCTGTCGATCATCGATCAATTCAAGGAATGCGTGCAACAGGAGCTGGGGACACCCTTTCCGCAGGATATTCATCTGCAATTATGGGGCGCTATTGGTGCTGTGTTCGGGTCCTGGCAGAACGCCCGCGCTGTGACCTACCGGCGCCTGCATGATATTCCGGCCCACTGGGGGACGGCGGTGAATGTCCAGGCGATGGTTTTTGGTAATCTCGGCGATTCCAGCGCTACGGGTGTTGCCTTCACCCGCAACCCGGCGACCGGGGAGAATAGACTTTACGGCGAGTTTTTGCTGAACGCCCAGGGCGAGGATGTGGTCGCGGGCACCCGTACGCCCCAGAATTTGACCGAAGATGCCCGTAAGGAAGCCGGTGATAGCGCTCCATCCCTTGAAGCACTGATGCCCGAGTCTTTTGCGGAATTTCAGGCCATCTGCAACCGGCTGGAACAACGTTACAAGGACATGCAGGACATCGAGTTCACGATCCAGGACGGCAAATTGTGGATGCTGCAGACACGTGGCGGCAAACGAACCACCGAGGCGGCATTGAAAATCGCCGTCGACCTGGCTGAGGAAGGTGTTATCAGCGAAGCGGAAGCCGTTCAGCGGATTGACCCCGCCCAACTTGACCAGCTCCTGCATCCGACCCTTGATCCCAATGCCGAGCGCGACATCATTGCCAGCGGGCTGCCCGCATCACCAGGTGCGGCCTCGGGAGAGATTGTGTTCAATTCCGATGAGGCCGAAACACTGAAGGAAGAGGGCCGGACCGTCATTCTCGTGCGCATCGAAACATCACCGGAAGATATTCACGGCATGCACGCCGCTGCCGGCATTCTTACCTCGCGTGGCGGCATGACGAGCCATGCGGCGGTTGTCGCCCGCGGCATGGGCCGGCCTTGTGTTTCCGGTGCAGGATCCCTCAGAATCGATTACAAGGACCAGACTGCCAGTGTTGGCAGCCTGAAACTTGCAAAAGGAGACATCATTACCATCGACGGGACCACCGGGCAGATTATTCGTGGCCAAGTCAAGATGCGACAGCCGAAATTGTCCGGGGATTTTGCCAAGCTCATGTCCTGGGCCGACGCGGCGCGGATTCTGAAGGTGCGCACCAACGCCGACACCGCCGCCGATGCCCGCATTGCCCGCGAATTCGGCGCCGAAGGGATCGGGCTCTGCCGCACGGAGCACATGTTCTTTGACGAGGATCGCATTCTCGCGGTCCGCCAGATGATCCTGGCAGCTGATGAAGACGGACGCCGGGAAGCCCTCGACAAGCTTTTGCCGATGCAGCGCGGGGATTTTGAGACCCTTTTCGAGGAAATGTCGGGCCTGCCCGTGACCATCCGTCTCCTGGATCCGCCCCTGCACGAGTTCCTGCCCCATACGGAAGAGGAAATCTCGAACGTCGCTGAGTCCATGAGCGTTCCGGTGAAGTCCCTGTATAACCGTGTCCAGGAGCTGAAAGAATTTAATCCCATGCTCGGTCATCGCGGCTGCCGCTTGGCGATCAGCTATCCGGAAATCACCGAAATGCAGGCTCGGGCAATCATTGAAGCGGCGGTCAATGCTTCGAAAAAGAGCGGCGCAGCGGTAGAGCCGGAAATTATGATACCGCTGATTGTCGGCCGGCCTGAATTTGACTTTCTTGCCGATCGTATCCGAAAGTCGGCTGAAGCCGTCGAGCGGGAAACCAATACGCGTATCGCCTATACCATCGGTACCATGATCGAACTGCCACGGGCCTGTCTGAGGGCTGGAGAGATAGCTCAGTCCGCTGAATTCTTTTCCTTCGGGACCAATGATCTCACCCAAACCGGATTGGGTATTTCCCGGGACGATGCTGGCAGTTTCCTGACTGAATATATTCAGAAAGGCCTGTTAGAGTCGGATCCGTTTATTTCCATTGACGAAGAGGGGGTCGGTGAACTCGTGAAAATCGGAGTCGAACGCGGCCGGACTCAGAACAAATCCCTGAAACTCGGCATCTGCGGGGAACATGGAGGCGATCCCAAATCAGTGGCATTCTGCCATCGGGTGGCCCTTGACTATGTTTCCTGTTCTCCTTATCGCGTGCCTGTCGCGCGGCTGGCCGCGGCACAGGCGGCTCTGTCTGATCAGGATTGATCAGCAAAAGGAAAAAATAACGCCCAACGGGCGTCCCCTGCCCGCAAATGAGAATTTTCGAAGATGGGTGGACATTGAGCGATACGACGACCAATCTTGATCATTTACAGGCGGCGGGTAAAAAAGAGCTTGCAGAAGCCCTTTCCAATCTGGAGATCAACTGGGAGTCCCGCCAGGTCCGCACCTTTCTCGATGGTGCCCATGGACGGTTTTGGGGGCGATCTCAGGATTCGTCACAGGGCCGGTCACCTGATGATCGGGTCATAGGCATCACTGGCCCGCCGGGCGTGGGCAAATCAACCCTGATCGGAAAACTAATCAGATTGTACCGACAGCAAGGTCTGAGTGTCGGAGTCGTGGCGGTTGATCCTTCTTCGCAGATTTCCGGTGGCTCTCTTCTGGGCGACCGGACTCGCATGAACCCGGACCCGGACGACCCCGGTATTTTTATTCGCTCCCTAGCCGCCCGGGATCGTCTTGGCGGGCTTTCGGAATTCGCATTTCCCACGATCACACTCATGTGCGCTCTATTCGATCTAGTCATTGTCGAATCGGTGGGAGTCGGTCAGTCGGAAAGCGATGTCGCCGGGGTCGTGGATACCCTGGTACTCTGTGTGCAACCGGGTTCCGGCGACAGTTTACAGTTTATGAAAGCAGGACTGACGGAGATTCCGGATATCGCCGTAGTTACCAAAGCCGATATTGAGGGCAATGCAGAGCAGTCGTTTTATGATCTGAAAAACGCTTTGGTGGCATCCGGGACAAACGGCTGGGAAACCCGGGTCCACCTGATATCCACCCAATTGGAAACCGGACTTGACGATTTACTTGGCAGTCTTGATGAGCATGCCGCATGGCTCAATGAAGCGGGCCGGCGTGTAGTACAGCGCCAGTCCCAAAGCCGTCAGTGGCTGGAGAACAGCCTCAGAGAACAGTTTGGCCGTGTGGGGCTGAAACATGCTCAAGCTTTTCTGACCGCAGAAAACCTGTCAACACCGTTCGTGACGGAGCGTAATATCAGCACTCGGTTTCATAAAATTTATCTCGATGTTTCAGATGCATAAGTGGCCTGTTCCCGACAGTTTCCATTGGCGTTAATAAATATTCAATTGATATTTTATAAATATATTAAATTGACTCGTTTGTTGAAATTCTCTTGTGAAATTATTGTCTGGAATTGATTATGCTCAGAAATTTTGAGTGGCCGGTTCGCCTTATGTCCGGCGAACCCTGCCTTTCCGCTATCTTTGCTTGTGGTTTTTCCTTGTTGGTGCTGGTGTTGTCTGCCGGCGGGATATTCTATTTTGGTTTCGATGTCGCTGAATCGGGAAATGAACAAACCGTACAATCGGGATCGGCCCGGGATATTGTTGTGCACCT
>JBPCWG010000564.1:0-2955 GCA_051009705.1 Methyloligellaceae bacterium
ATCGTTGCCGCATTGACACGTGACCCGAAGTGATCCTAAATCCTGCCATAGTTTGGCCGATATTGCGGTATTGCGATTGTTTGGAAAGAATAAAGCCCTGATATTTGGCATGGAGACAGAATAAAGTGACGAAGATGTTCATAAAAATATTTTGTATGACTGCGATAGTCGCGACCGGCCTTATGGGATGGCCTGGCAACGATGCCCGGGCCCAGAATCAGCTGCCCAGCGACAAAGTGGTGCGGGCGATTGAAGGCATGGCGATTGCCGGGTTACCCAACGAGGTTATGCGCCCCGATGGGACGGTATTCAAAATCGATAAGTCCGATCCGAAGAAACTGCGCATTCCCATGGAGGATATGAAGCGGGTTATTCGCGTTGGCAACCGAACGGCATGGGCAAAAATCTGCGAAATTCGCAACCTCGATGTGCTCAACTATGAGACCATGTTCAACGCCGAATTGCGAAAAAAGAAGTGGACCAAAGAACAGCTGGCGGTCATCCACGGACTGCATTTGCAGACAGTCGCCTGGCTGGCTTCGGAAAAAGCCGAAATTGTCGAAGGCAAAACCAAGGACAAACCCGGCAAGGTCGTGAAAACTTTCAAAAAACTGGAATGCAGTGAAGAGCGGCGTAAGGAAACCATTAAAGCCATTCGCGCCTACATCAAGGAAAATCAGAAATCATAATTCTCGGCGGCAGTGCCGATCTGCCACCCGTATTTGACACGATAGAAAAAACGCGTATAACACTCCCACGGACCCGGAAACTGGTCCGTTTTTTCTTGGCATTCGCGGTTTGCTGTTTCAATCGCAGTCTGACCTGTCAATTCGGCAATAAGGCCTAATTCAGGAGAATGCCTGGTATGAGACTATAACATCGAGACTGGAGATATCTCATGTCAAAGCGCACGCGCGCAAAGTACAAGATTGATCGCCGAATGGGCGAGAATATCTGGGGACGCCCGAAAAGTCCCGCCAACCGCCGCGACTATGGTCCGGGTGAACATGGCCAGCGACGACGGGGCAAATTGTCAGATTTTGGCCTGCAGTTGAGGGCAAAGCAGAAGCTAAAAGGCTATTACGGCAATATAACCGAAAAGCAATTCAAGTCTATTTACAGCGAAGCGGAAAGGTTACGCGGGGATACCAGCGAAAACCTCATTGGCTTGCTGGAAGCGCGTTTGGATGCTTTGGTCTATCGAGCCAAGTTTGTGCCGACGGTATTTGCCGCCCGACAATTCGTGAATCATGGACATGTCAAAGTGAATGGCCGCCGTGTGAATATTCCAAGTTTCCGATGCAAAATTGGAGACGTTGTGGAACTCGCAGATAAATCCCGTGAAGTTCCAATGGTTTTGGAAGCAGTTCAAAGTCCTGAACGCGACGTTCCAGAATATGTCGACGTTGATCATAACAAGATGACGGCTTCGATCAATCGGATTCCCGTCTTGTCGGATGTTCCTTATCCCGTGATGATGGAACCGAACCTGGTCATCGAATATTATTCTCGTTAGGCAATAATTTCGATTTTTCGAGATATTCTCGTGCGCAACCGTTGGGTTGCGCGCGAACCCGTTCGCGTTCCCAGGAATTCCCCGGTGACGTCGTTGGGATTCAGCCGAAACATCTGATTATGCCAGATTCTATTCAGGTTTTTGGATCTGAGATGTGGCAATCATGGTCAGGACGACCGAGGCAGCGAAAAAATATATTCCCGGAAGTGCCGCAGCATCGGCAATACCGCTTGATTTTACATAAAAGATAACCAGCGCCAGCACCAGCACATCAAGCATGGACCATTTCCCGAGCCAGGCCAGGCGGTGAATGCGCTGGCTATGCCGTTCCAGATTGGGTTGTGGCATGGCGAACAGGATAAGCAGGTAAATCAGCTTGAGGGCGGGAAAAACAATCGAGAACATAAGCAGGATAATTGAGAGCCCGAACTCGCCTTCACTGAACAGGGTCCAGATAACCGTGGCAATGGAGAACGTGTCCGTCCAGACATAAAGCCGGGTAAGCCGGATAACCGGCAGCGTAATACCCAGGACCAGGCAAATACCCGCGGCGGCTATCAGGAGACCGACAAATAGTGAAGCGTGGTGTCGCAGAATCTGCAAGCTCTTGCAATCCTATTGCAGGATCTCGCCGGTTTAGACGACCTGTGTTTTTTGTTCGTAAGATATGCCTTTTTTATTGAGCAGATCCTGGAGTTCGCCTGCCTGGAACATTTCCCTAATGATGTCGCTGCCACCGACAAATTCACCTTTGACATAAAGTTGCGGCACTGTGGGCCAGTTGGTAAACGCTTTGATACCTTCGCGAACACCCATATCATCGAGAACGTTGACATACTCATAGTCGACACCCAGATAGCCGAGAATTTGTGCGACCTGGCTTGAAAAACCGCATTGCGGAAACTGTGCCGTGCCTTTCATGAAAAGTACGACATCGTGGGCCGTTACCTGTTTGCCTATCCAGTCCTGAATGGCCTGGGCATTTTCGTTAACTTGTTCATTCATTGATCGTTCTCCTAGAGGTTCATCCGGGGCCACAAAGATTGACTGGTGTTATTCCGGTTCAGGGGGTGGCGATGTCTGCAAGGCCAGGGCATGCAGGACGCCGCCCATATTTCCCTCAAGTGCGGCATAGACCATCTGGTGCTGCTGAATACGGGATTTGCCACGAAACTGTTCGGAGACGACATGGGCGGAATAATGATCGCCATCACCCGCCAGATCTACAATTTTCACCTCTGCATCGGGGAGTGATTTTTTAATCAGATTTTCTATTTCCGAAGCATCCATCGGCATGGTCGCGAGACTCCAAAACAGTTCCGGTATGCCAATATTGTCAGCTCGACATATAGTTTGGCAACCATTCTTCGTGCGCTTTCTTAAGGGCTTTCAAGGATATGGTATCATTTTCGCCCAAGGTCAATTGTTCCGGCACGGTA